>JAHDPS010000150.1 GCA_018434225.1 Bacillota bacterium | reverse complement strand
GTAAACCGTGTATTTTATCCCAAGGAACACGCCGGACAAACCGGCGAGGACACCCGCTATGAGAAACACTATCCCTATGAGGGCGTTCACATTCACCCCCATCAGCCCCGCGGCCTGGAGATCGAACGATGCGGCCTGGATGGCGAATCCCACCTTAGTGCGCGATAGGAAGTACTCAAGGACTATCAGAAAGGCGCATGCCGAAACGGCGGCCATGATGTCCATGATGCTGACCGAGGCCGGGCCCAGATTCACGCTTGTCACCGACATTATCCTGGGATACGTGCGGAACTTGGGCCCTATTGTGGCGACTACCGTTTGCTCGCAGAATATGGAAATCCCCATGGACGCTATGATGAAATACAGTGTGGGGCTGTTCCTCTCCCGTATCGGGCGGTACGCGATCCACTCGGTCATCACGGCGGCGACTCCCGCCGTGAGAATGGCAAGCGCGACCGCCATAGTGAAAGGGATGGACGCCGCTGTCGCGATGAAGAATCCGGTGTATGCCCCTACCACGAGAAAACTGCCGTGGGCGAAGTTGGAGAACTGCAAGATGCTGTAAATCAGGGAGTACCCGACCGCAATCAAAGCGTAAATCGAGCCTATGGAAAACCCATTCACCAACTGCTGCAAGACCCGCGCTGCTACCAACAGATCTCCCCCCAGGTCCTGACCTGCGTGTTCCCTGGTCGATCGCGATCACTGGGTTTCGGCCCCACCGCGAATAGGCGGCGGGGCCGAAACCGCACATCACTCATATCCGTCGTTATCTGGGCGAATAGGTTTCCACCAACTTCATTTCGTTGCCCTCAACTTTGAGAATAGCGGCCTCCTTATCGATCGGGTTATGCGTCTTCGGATCCATCGTAATAGTCGCATGCTGTAGCTTTAGTCCCTTGGTATTCTCAAGCGCGTCCCTGATGGCCGCGCCTTCCGCCTTACCGGCTCGCTTGATGGCGTCCGCCACCAAGTACACCATGTCATACCCCATGCCGGCGTTCACTTCGGGGTTCTTATCGCCGTACTTCGCCGCAAACTTCTCCCTGAACTTCGCCATTACAGGGTCCTCCCAGGAGAAGTGGGTCGACCAGTAGCTCCCCTGCAGCTCCTTGCCGGCCATCTCGAGCATCGCTATGCTGTACCCGTCGCCGCCCATGAATATCACTTCATTCATCCCGATCTCCCTGGCCTGCTTCGCGATCAGGGCGATTTCCTTATATTGCGGAAGGGGCAGCAGCAATACCTCCGGGTTCTTCGGCTTGATTTCACTGAGCTGTGGCCTGAACTCGACGTCGCCGCCCTTGTACGCGAGTTTCGCGACTACCTCCCCGCCCAGTTCCTTGAGCCTCTTCTCGAAGAACTCGGATAGACCGACGGAGTAGTCGGACGTGACCTCGTAGAGGATCGCGGCCTTCTTCTTCCCGATCTTATTGAACATGTAATCCGCAAGCACTCTGCCCTGGTAGGGGTCGATGAAGCATATTCTGAAAGAATACGGCTTCACCTTGCCGTTGTCGTCGACGGTCACCTTCGGGTTGGTCGAGAAGGAGCCTATCTGCGGCACCTTGGCGGCCTCGCAGATCGGGCCCGTCGCGATATTCATGCCGCTCTGGTTTGCGCCTATGACCGCTACCACCTTATCCTGCTCGACGAGCTTCTTGACGGCGTTCACGGCGTCCGTCACATTGCTGCGGGCATCCCCGACAACGATCTCGATCTGCATGCCCAGCACGCCACCTGCTTTGTTAATTTCCTCGGCGGCCATTTTCGCTCCATTAGTTTCCGCTTGCCCGTAAATGGCCGAGTCCCCCGTCACGTTCGCCAGGTGCCCGATCTTGATCGTCTTCGTCGATTGGCCCCCACCGCAACCAGTCACCATGAGGCTAACCAGCGCGACCAATGCCACTATAGTCATCGCTCTTCTCACGCTTATCCCCCCGTCCTACTTATTGTCGTTTGACCGAATTGAGGTAAAACCGATATTCAGCAACCTTCTCGCTATTCCTGCTATTCGAGCCCCCCTTCGTCCAGTCACTTAATGCCTCCGCTCCCAGGCTCAGCCCGGTTCCCGTTGCGTCCACTTGATATCCCCGCCCACGACCGTCATGATCACGCGGGCGAGAGGTATGGCCGCGGGTTCTATATCGAAAATGTCGCTCGACAGGATCGCCATGTCCGCGAGGTATCCCACGCGGATGATCCCCTTTCGCTTCTCCGAGAACTCGGCGTAGGCCCCGCCGGTCGTATAGATTCGCACAGCCTCCTCAACGGAAACCCTCTCTTCGGGGTTCCATCCATCCGGGAACTGACCATCGAGGCCCGCCCGCGTCACCGCGGCGTGAATACCTGCCATAGGATCGATCGGGTATACGGGTGCATCCGCGCTGGCGCTGCAAGTCAGTCCGGCGTCGAGCAGCGACTTGATCGGATATGTTTTCCCACTCCTCTCGGGCCCGACTCGCCCCGGCATCCAGCCGGCATCGTACGGGACGCAGATCGCCTGGAGGTCCGGCGCCACTCCCAGGCGCTTCATCCGGGCTACCATCTCCGGCTCCACGATCCCGCAATGGGCGATGCGCGGGCGTTGCGCCCCAACCTTGACTGCCTCCTCGATGGCGTTCAGGGCCACGTCCATGGCCCTGTCGCCCAGGGCGTGGATCCTGATCTGTCTGCCCGCCCTGGTGGCGGCCACTGCGAGGCGCTCCAGCACAGCCGGTTCGTACACCAGCAACCCCCGGTTGCCGGGATCGTCCGCGTATGGTTCCCAGAGGGCTGCGGTGTGCGGCCCGAAGGCGCCGTCCGCCCAGAACTTGACCGCCCCTGTCCGCAACCAGTCGTCGCCGTCGCCCGTCCGACGCGTTATGCTCGAAATCTCCTCCTCCGACGACATCGGCTCGTCCATGTATACCCTCACCGGCATATCGCCGCCCGAGGCCATCCGCAGGAAGGTATCGGCGCAGTCGTAGTCGATGGAGTGGACACTGGTTATGCCGTACTTCGCCATCTCGTTCATGGCGGACCTCAGCATCTCCGACTTCTGGGCAGCCGTGGGCTCTGGAATGAGTCTGGCCACTATCTTCATCGCGTTCTCGTGAATAAGCCCGCTGGGTTCGCCGTCGGCCGCCCGCATCACCATGCCGCCGGGTGGATCCGCGGTGCGACGGTCTATTCCCGCGGCGCGCAGAGCGAACGAGTTCGCGAGGGCGGTATGCGTGCACGACCTGACGAAGTACACCGGGTTCGAAGGGCTTATGTCATCTATGTCGAGACGGCTAGGGTCCCTCTTCTCCTGAAATCTCTCCTGGTGCCATCCAAACCCGAGTATCCAATCCCCCGCGGAGACTTGCGCCGCCCTATCCTTGAGCCGGCGCCTCATCTCCCCGATGGACCAGCAATCGGATAGGTCTATCTGCGCGAGGCTCTGCCCGAACCAGAACAGGTGAGCGTGCCCGTCTATGAATCCGGGCAGGACCGTGCCGCCGTTCAGGTCCACAACATCAGTGCCGGACCCGTCTTTCAGGGCGAGAACCTCGGCGGTCGAACCTACCGCAAGGAACCTGCCGTTTTTCACCGCGACTGCTTGAGCTACGGGCTTGTCCGGATCCATGGTCCTTATGAGGCCGTTGATGAACAACCTCGAACCTTTGCGAGTCATCCGAGTCCTCACTCTCCCTCCACAATCAAATGTCCAGCCACACGTCCGCGAATGGCGCGATGGGGCAGACGCCCTAACCCTTCTCTCCCAAATATGTCTTCGGAAGCCGGTACGGCAATAGGAACTCGCCGACATTCACGCCTGCCGACATGGCCGCTTGGGCGACCGTGATATTCTCCGATCCCTGCCGCCCGCAGATTACCACTTCATCGCCGGGACGGACACCGGCTATATCGGTAACGTCCACAGCGAACCTGTTCATGCACACCGCCCCCACTATTGGGGCCCGCCTCCCATGGATGAGTACCCCGCCCGAGTTTGTCATCCTGCGGGGAAGCCCTTCCGCGAACCCAAGCCCCACCCAGGCGACTGTCGTAGGGTGGGAGCAATGGAACAAGGAGGTGTAGCTGACGGCGGCCCCCTCCGGTAGAACCCTCACTACCTCGACGCGCGCCTTGAATGTCATCGACTCAGTCAGCCCGATGGGGTCGGGAAACGGGAACGGCCACATGCCGTGGATGCCCGCTCCCGGCCTGACCATGTCGAGGTGAGCGCGTGGGACCAGGGAGATCCCCCCGGTGTTGCAAGCGTGTCTTATCCCCGGGTCTATCCCCGCATTCTTCAGGGCCTTGAGGGCGGAAATATACGAGTCAATCTGCGCTTCGCACGGTCCGGGGTCGGTGATCCAGGTGTTCGCGAAATGGGTGAACGAGCCCTCGACAACGAGCCCGGGAACGGACCGCAGTCTTTCTGCGAATATGGGGATGTCCTCGGGCGTCATCCCCGTAGTCCCCATCCCCGTGTCAATATCTATGTGAATCCTAGCCGGCTTACTCAGCTTGCACGCCCAGGAGCTGAGGGCTAGAGCCATCTCCTCGTCCCCCACCGCCTGGGACAGGCCGTATTCCACGACTACCCTCGCGAGTGGAACACCGGGCCTGCCGAAAACGAGGACGGGCGCGGATATGCCGGCCTCGCGCAAAGCGACCCCTTCGCCAATACTCCCCACCCCAAGCCACAGGGCGCCCCCGCGCAGTGCGGCCCCGGCCACAGGAACAAGCCCATATCCATATGCATCCGACTTGACTACCCCGAGCACCCGGACTCTCGGACCCACGAACTGCCTGAACCGGCGCACGTTCTCGGCAATAACGGATAGATCGACCTCGACCCACGCGTTCACAGGGATTGCTCCCTTCCACTGACCGAAACCGGCGGGATCGTGGAGTCACCCATACCTCACGCGATTCCCAATGCTCGGAATAGCAAGAATTGTGCCCGGCAACCGTGAGGTCCCATCAGTCCCGACGGTCCAAAGGCAACCGGCATCGTAGAAAGCGCCTCGTAGGGCGGAGTAGATTGACAGGCATGACATACAACCGGCTTGACTGAAGGCGCCGCCGGGCGCACCGTTGACCGGGTGCTGGTGGTTACTGTCGGGCTATCGCGGTCAACATCATTGCCACAAACGGCAAACCGCCGGCCGCCAAATCATAAGGGCATAGACGCGCCCTCCGTCGGACATGTTGCCACTGTAGGGGATGCGCCGGCGCGCTTCCCAGACAAACCTGAGTGCAGTCAAGGTGCGGTCGAGGTGCGATCAATGAACGGCAGGCATGAACGCAGGCGACTGCGACAAATACTGTCAGTCTCAGCCCGGCACGGCCTACGCATGGGACTCGCGAACCCTGCGGAATTCCGCCTCGCCATGGAGGAGCTGGGCCCCACATTCGTCAAGATGGGCCAGATCCTTTCCACGAGGCCCGACCTCTTGCCGCAGAGGTTCATCGACGAGTTTCAGAGGCTGCAGGACGAGGTGAAGCCCGAAAACCCGGGGGTTATTCGCGCGATCGTGGAGGACGGCCTGAAAGCGCCGATCGAGGATGTCTTCGCCGAGTTCGATGAGAAGCCGATGGCCAGCGCGTCTGTGGCCCAGGCGCATCTCGCGCGGCTTAAAGATGGGCGGCGGGTGGTGGTCAAGGTGCAGAGGCCCGGTATCCGCGACACAATGGAGAGCGATTTCAGGCTCCTAAGGCGCGCGGCGCCGCTCCTAAGATTCGCGCCCCAGGGCAAGGTGCTCGACCCAGGGGAGGTCCTGGACGAGATATGGGAGACGACCAAGCTCGAGCTCGACTTCGCCGTTGAGGCGGTCAACATGGAGAGATTCGCGGAGAACAACCGAGATAACCCGCTCATTGCCTCCCCCCGGGTACACCGGGAGTACACGACAGGCAACATCCTGATCATGGAGCACATTGACGGGGTCAAGATCAGCGACCTGGACGCCCTGAGGCGCGAGGGCCATGACCTGCACGACCTCGGGCTGAGGCTGGCCGACAATTACTTCAAGCAGGTGTTCGTGGACGGATTCTTCCACGCCGACCCCCACCCGGGCAACATCGTCGTCGCCGGTCCGACTATTGTATACCTGGATTTTGGGATCATGGGTGCCCTCGACAAACAGATGAGGGAAGGCTTCAACATGTTCCTGTCGGGCGTGGTGGACCACGACCTGGACGCGATGTGCCGGGCCATCCTGCGGATCGGGGTCAGGAGGGGACCCGTGGATCGCGGGAGGCTGTACTCCGACATCGAAGGGGTCTACGACAAGTACGTCGATGTGCCCCTGGTCGACATGGACCTCCGCGATCTGATAGCCGACGTGTTCCGCGTGTGTCGCGGCAATAACGTAACCCTCCCCAGGGAAATGACGATGCTGCTCAGGGGCATCATGACGCTGGAAGGGGTCGTGAGCGGGCTGGGTCCGGAGATCAACCTGATGGAGGTGGCGGTCCCCTACGCACGCGACTACATCTTCGGGCCGAATGATGTGTTAAGGGACATCCGCGAACAGATCAGGAACATCCACGCAATATCGAGGCTGGTTTCCAGGCTGCCCCACAAATTCGTCGGCCTGTTGAACAACCTGCTCGCGGGCAGGTTCAACCTCCAGGTCGAGTACCGGGGCATGGATAGAGCCGTCTCCCAACTGAGCAGGATGGCCAACAGGCTTGTCTTCGGAATGGTGCTTTCAGCCCTGATAATCGCCTCTTCGCTGGTATTAAGCGCCCAGGTGGGGCCCAGAATAGCGGGCTTCCCCGCCATTGGGTTGATCGGTTACCTCGGCGCGGCGTTGATGGGTTTCTGGCTGCTAGCCTCTATCCTGCGCTCAGGCCGTATGTAGCCTTCGGGTGTAGCGTCCGAAGGTCGGCCGGAGGCTCACGCGCCCGGCGTCAGATAACGAATTCCCCGCCGCGGATGACCGGGACATTGTCCAGGTACAGGTCGGGTTTCAGCATGACGCAGTCGATATGCACGCCGGCCCGTACGGTGCCGCCGAAGGTGGAATTGTCACCGAAAGCGACGTGCACCGTACCGTGTATCTTCTCATCCTCCAGCACAATGCCCGTGAGCCTGGCCTTATCGTTCGTGCCCACGCCGAGCTCGGCTACGTTTCTCGCCTCGACGGTGCTCAACAGCTGTTCCAGTTCGGATGAACCCCAACCGGAAAACCCCACAGCCAGCCCGCGCCGGATATCGACGATGAGCGGCTGATCGGCTTTGCCCAGGCCGGCGACAGATCCATCGACATGGATGCTCCCTTCGGCCGACCCTTCCACCGGCGCGATGTACGCCTCCCCCGATGGGAGGTTCCCCGAGTCGCCGGGTTTGAGGAACGTGCCCGTGCTGGCAATCGCCTCCCGGCCCTCGAGGCTAATGGTCAGGGAGCGGTTCATGTAGGACAGGCGGGCTGAGTGCGCTCGCGTTAGGAGGTCGGTGACCCTCGCGGTGAGTTCCCTCACACAGCGGTAATCCGCCGTCAGGGCGCCCTCGCTGAACATATCCCTCGTGATGCCGGGCATGGTCGCCACTCGCGATCCGCGGCCCGCGGCGGCCCTTCTGGCCTGTGTATGTGTGAGGGATTTCGCCGTCGGGCAGATCACTACGTTCGCGGCGGCCATAGCGGCGGCCACGGCCGGCGGAGGCTCCTCGCCGTTGAGCCTCCGCGGCTTCATCACCATCATGACGGCGTCGGAACCCAGGAACTGCGCCGCGGCAAACAGGGCCTCTCCTATGTCCTCCTTTTCAGTGTCTGTGACTATGAGGGTGTATTCGCCCTGGGATAACCCCATGCACTTGGTCAGGATGTTCTCACACGTCTCCACGAGGCTCGAGTCCCTCGAATATCCGCGCAAAGACGACACTCCTTCCACTTAACCCGGCGCGCGGGTGACGATTGGATTCACAGGAGTTCCGCCAACACCCTGGCCAGGATCGAGCGGGCCAGGATGACGGGCGCCCCGGTTATCCTTTTGACCGTCTCCTTCATGGCGAGGGTGTATCCGAAGCAATCCATGACGACCAGTTCCGCGCCCCATTCATTGAGGCTATTGGCGGCGCGATCCAGGTCCTCCACCTCGCCGTAGGGAGAAGCGTCCTCAACTCGCACTCCGGCGGCGGCAGCGGCCCACCTGTCGCCGCCCTGGGGGATCTGGTCCGCGTCGGGCAGGAGAACCCCCAATTTCGATCCGCCAGCGATAGCGGAAACCACGTTGAATAGCAGGCGCTGGGGCCTGATCACGAGCTTTTCGCAGGCGAAGGGGGGGAACTCACCGGTGCAAACCAGGGATATCAGTTCGACGCCCCTTCCCACGAGTTCGTCCAGCTTCTCCTGAATCCGCGGGAGGATGTGCTTCTCCGCGATCTTCACCGCGGTCCCGTCCCTCATCCTCGTTACCAGGACGTAGTCGCCCTGCTCCGGGTATAGTCCCCTCACCTCTTCCAGGGTCAAGCCGTCCAGGGCTCCCGCCTCGATGATCTCGATGTCATCTCCCAGGATGCCCCTCATCTCCGGGATAAGGTCCACCCTCGGGGATTGCCCTATGGTGATGGTGCCGAGCACTCGCTTCGTTTGCATCGCCGCTCCTCCTACAGCCGCTGCGCTCGCGCAGTCCTTCCTAGCGTCTGGAGATGATTCATCGGGCCGTACAGTTCGACCATCCTCCGGAACTCCTCGGGGTCGAAGAAACGGCACTTGCCGGCCCCGAAGGCCTTCGCCACTTCCAGCGCGAACCGGACCGCTTGCTCTACGTCGACCACGTGGCTAGCGCCCGTGGCGCACCCGGGCACCGCGCTCTCGGTCGTTATGGCGACACCGACCACTGGAGCGGCGGTGGAGGTTGCGGGCTGCAGTATGCTGTTCACGTGATGAACCCCATTGCCGTAAGGGGTGATGTCCTGCGTCGTGATGGGGAACGTCACCGGGGCCGCGCCCGTTGAGATACTCATCAAGCCCAGCAGATCCTCGCTCACGCGAAGTATGTATCCCTCTTTAACCGTCGGGGAGATCGCGAACCCCTTGTGATTGATTATGCGGTTGCCCTTGGTCGTGTCGACCGACAGGATGGCGTCCATACCCGGGTCGATCTCGTGCTTGTTCATCTCCCGCATGTCAACCGGAGAACCCATGAAGGGGACCGGTTCGTGTGGTTCTGTGGGTGCGTCGGGGCAGATATGTGTGGCGATGATCAGGTCTCCGGGGAGGACGTCTCCCCTCCTGGCCATGCAACCGGCTTTCAGGGCCGCGGCCACGGCGGTCGCAGCCCCATCCCCATCCGAAACCAGCCCGATCATCTCGGGGCGCGCGCCGATGGCGCCCAGCCTTCCGATGATACCCAGCGTGGGCGCATTGCCCCCGCGCCTGGCGCCATGTTTACCCGGTATGACCGCTTTCACAAAATCGGTGTGGCCCCCTGCCGGCCCTTCTATGCGCACACTGGTGGACTCCTCAATCCCCGCGGCGCGAAAGGCCTCCACCACAGCCGCGCCGTTGACGCCCGAGTCGTCCAAAAGAGAGAACGCCTCCAGGGTTGCTTTAAAGCTCATCCATCTCACCCCTCGTTGAACGCGTACTTGATTACATCCTTGCCCGTGATCCGCTCGATTGCGGAATAGAGACCTTTGTCTTTCACCCCCGCTCCAAGGATCAACGAATCCTTCGGGACCACCACGACGGCGACTCGCTGACCGGCCTGCACTTCGGCGGAGGACAACGGAAATCCCGTGTCGGCGTCCAGGGTCGCCATGAGATCGGGGAATGTGGCCAATCTCTCGCCGGATTTCTCGAGCGTCATGTACTCATTCCAGAATACGAGCCCGTACCCGCCCTCGATCTCCACCACCCCCACGTCGAACCCGCCCGTGGTTTCGATATCCTTGCGCAGCACCTCCCCCACACAGACCACGCCGCCGCCGGCCGCGTTCGCCGCGGCTTCGACCGCGGCCCCGGGGGATTTCCCCGCTGCATCCAGCATCGCCCTCCCTACCTCGACGCACCGCCCGATCGCTCCGGGAGCGCCGTGTTTTTCCACGTACGACGCCTCGACCGGGTTCCTGGCCACTGCCACCAGCCCCCCGGCCTGCACCGCGGCGTGCCGAATCATGTTCGAGGCCCTCTCGATCCCGCCCCTCGCAAATACCTCGATGTAGGTGCCCCGTTCTTCGCCGCCACCGACTCCCACCTGAAGGGATACGTATCCCGGTTTCAGGTGAAGCCCCATGGATCCCATCGCTCCGGTGGGGTGGGCCCGCCCGTTGCAGGCGGCGTCCACGACGGGCAGCCCGAAGGCCGCGGCCTGCACCCATCCGTTGACGGAGGCCAGCCCGCCGCATTCATTCGAGATGAATCCACATACGGATACCCCCGAATACTTGACGAGAAGATCCACCGCCTTGAGATAGTGATACGCCTTCGCGTGTCGCCCCGCCGCGGCGGGCGCCCCGACGGCCGAGGCGGTGACGAGTATAGAGTCCCCGGGGATATCGTCGATCGATATGAGCCTGGGATCGCCCAGCGACAGGGCAAGGTTCCCCATCTCGAGCCCGATCGACGAGGCCCCCCCTCCGCCCCCACCGTAGAGACTGCCGCCCACCACGGCGGCCTCCAGTATGTCCCGGTTCAATGACAGCCCGGTCAAAGGCATCAACTCCCCTGAGTCACAGAATGCTACGCAAGGCATAATACGAGAGAAGCCCCTCCGCCAACACGGGGTCCACCACGGCCAGGCCTGTGGCCGCCCGGATGCCGGCGGCGGCCTGTATGGTCGAAAGGCCGGTACACCCCAGGGCGATCACTTCCGCGCCCTTTCGTTTGAGGCTGAGAGCCGCTTCATTGACGGAATTGCGTCCCTCGTCCGAAAGCAGATCGATCGTCGTGCGCACCCCTTCGGGGCGCACACATCCCACAATCCTATCGCCGAGAATGGAGGCCATGACGGAAGGCGCGTCGTCCATTATGCCGAGCACCCCCACTCCGCCCCCAAGTCCAAGCGCTACCGCGGCGGTCGCGCTGCCCGCCCCGATGACCGGGATGCGCAGCTTCCTTCGCGCCATGCGCACCCCTGGGTCCCCCGCGCAACTCACCACTACGGCGTCGTAGCTGTCCCGCTCGAACGCCGCGGCCAGGTCGACCACCAGGGGCGCGGCCGTCTCCTCGGTGCGCTCGTCGTGGACGCCCTTGGGGTGGTCGGGAATGCATCTGGAAGTCACCTCCAGCGCGGGGTAAGCCTCCTCGATGATATTCCCGTGCCTGTCGAGCATCTCTCGATCCTGAGTAGTTAGTACCCGTATCAGCCCTATCCTCTTGATACGAATCCCTCCCGCCGCCCGTAAGATCGCCCGCCTGGTAATGGTCCCATTTAGCGACAAAAGGGGCAGCCACAGTTCAGATCATCACCAATGACTGCCCCGGTTGTGTTACCGTCAGACCGCGAACGTCCTCAGCAAGGCGCTGACAAAGCCGTATATTCCGTCGCCGGCGATCAGGCCCGCCTCCCTTACCTCCATCGGCTCCGTACCGATGATTAGCCGCACCACGACGGCGACCAGGACGCCTATGCCGTATATCGGATTGTTGATGAGTAGTCCGGTGGCGAACAGGATACCCATGGCCTTGCCCGAGCCGCCGACGGCCTGGAGCACAGCCCCGGGGATCGCCCACATGATGAGATCCCTGATGATCTTGGGGTCAGCACCCGCCTTTATAGTGGTCGCGAAAACTCGGCTGACCGGCGGCAGCAGGTCGAGCTTGAAGTGCATATCCATGAACACGAGCACCACGGCGGTGGCCACGACAGCCCCCACCAGCTCGCTGAGAAACTGCTGGCGCCGTCCCTCGACCTCGTACGCAGGGTTCTTCCCCTTGCCCCTCAAAAGCCATCCGGTCTTGAGGTCGTATCCCAGATCCGCCAGGCATGGCCCAGTGGACGTGACGTATCCCGTGAGCAGCGCCAATGGAACGGCCGGGATCCTCATGAATACTCCAAGCGTGAGGAAGATGACTGTGATGGCGAATCCGGGGAACCATCCGGAGTGCATAGCGCACATTCCGACCAGTATCGTGGAGACCAACGCCGAGAACGTGGCCCAGACGGCCCACAAGATGATCTGCCCGGCCGACATCGACGACAGGATACCAGCGATGACTGCCAGAACGATGGCGCCAAGGCCGAACAGTAGCCCCGATTGGGCAAACGCCCTGGGTATCTCCCTCGCGCTCACCGTCGGGCCGGCGTCGAGGCCGTCATGCGCTGTTTTGCCCGAGGCCCCGCCGGCCGCGACGGGGCTTTTCCCGGCGTAGCCCTTGACTATGATGATCGCCGCCTGTATCAAGGACACAAGGCCCGCTCCGATCATGATGCCATGAGGTATGTAGGTCTTTCCGAGGTCTATTCCAACAATGGCCTGGCTGTAGCCTCTGAGGATGAGTCCGATCCCGAGAGCGCTCATCGCGAATATATTGGCTATGAACACTATCCCTATGCCCGCCATCGGGAGTTTGAAGTACGAACCAACAACGCCCGCGACGATGCCCTCCAACAGCCTTCGCGCCCTCTTCCCGCCCTCGTCCCCCGCGATGATCGCCTCCGCCGTCGCTATGCCCGGAGGCCACGGTCCCGCCGCGGGAAACAGGGGCGTATCATAAGTGCGCCACACAAGGAACATGTCGATCAACATACCGATTGTGGAACCGATCGCCATAGGAATGACCAATTGCCTGTAACCCAGGAGATAGAGTATTCCGACGGACAAGAGGACACAGTTGGCCGCCCCGAATCCACCAGCGGATGTCATAGTCTGGACCAGATTTTGCCGGTCCAGC
>JAHDPS010000356.1 GCA_018434225.1 Bacillota bacterium | reverse complement strand
GATCGAGGTATTCGACGGCGCGAATGTGTCGGAGATGGGAATCAACATGCAGGACCTGTTCGGGGGGATGTTCCCAAGGAAGAAGAAGCGAAGGAGAGTAGGTGTGCCCGAGGCCCGGCAGTTGCTGGCGGCGGAGGAGGCGCAGAAGCTGATAGACATGGACGCGGTTTCCGCCGAGGCTGTACGTAGGGCGGAACAAACGGGCATCATCTTCATTGATGAGATGGATAAGATAGCGGGCCGAGAAGGAGGCCACGGCCCGGATGTGTCGAGGGAGGGTGTACAGCGGGACCTCCTGCCGATCGTCGAGGGGTCGACTGTGATGACGAAGTACGGACCGGTGAAAACGGACCACGTGCTGTTCATCGCGGCCGGCGCTTTTCACTCGACGAAGCCATCCGACCTCGTCCCGGAACTCCAGGGTAGGTTCCCAATAAGAGTGGAACTGGAGGCTCTGGGTAAGGAGGAGTTCATTAGAATACTGACGGAACCCAAGAACGCCCTCGTGAAGCAGTATCAGGCTCTTCTCGCGACCGAGGACGTGGACCTGAGGTTCTTGCCCGAAGCGGTTGACGAGATAGCTGGCATGGCCGCTCGCGTCAACGAACAGACCGAAAACATCGGGGCCAGACGACTCCACACTATCATGGAAAGGCTGCTGGAAGACCTGCTGTTCGGGGCCCCCGAATCGGCGCCTCACCTGGTAGTGGTGGACAGGGCTTACGTCAGGGCGAAACTCGAAGATGTCGTCGCCAGCATCGATGTTTCTAAATATATCCTATAATAACACCAGCAATGGAGAAGGAGAGGCTAGGGGATGCAGACCTTGTTGCAGAAGACACGACGCATTACACACCTTTTCCAGCAAAACGTGGGCCAGACAGTAGATTTCGGGGAAATGGCGCGGGAACTCAGGGACTTGACTCTGTCTAACACGTACGTCCTCAACCGGGAGGGCGGGTTGCTCGGAACGGGCCTGATCGCGGACAAACGGTGCAGTGTCCTGGAGAACGAAGTGGTGGAGAACGGACGGGTGCCGGCGGAGTACAATGAGGCGCTTCTACGGATTGACGAGACAGCGGCCAACCTCCCGCAGGACAAAGGCGAGTGCCTGTTCAGGAAGGAAACGCAGTGCCCATTCGAGGGTAAAATCTCGACAGTCATACCGGTGATCGGAAGCGGTGAGCGGCTCGGCAGCCTGGTCCTCGCCAAGTACAGCGGCGAGTTTTCGGAAGAAGACATCGTGCTGGCCGAATATAGCGCGACAGTAGTAGCCATGGATATGTCGAGGGCTCGTTCCCAGGAAATCGACAGGGAGGCCAGAAAGAAGGCCGCCGTGGAGGTGGCGTTGGGGGCCCTGTCGTATTCCGAGATGGACGCGGTGCAACACATATTCGAGGAGCTTGGCGGCAACGAGGGATTCCTCGTCGCCTCGAAGATAGCGGATCGCGTGGGGATCACGAGGTCTGTTATAGTGAACGCCCTCAGGAAATTCGAGAGCGCGGGCGTTATCGAGTCCCGTTCTCTGGGGATGAAGGGGACGTACATCAGAATTCTCAACGATAAGCTGATGGATGAGTTGAAAAGGACACGACGGTAGTAACTCATTGCCAGCCGGAGGAAAGGCCGCGGGCGCCGACGCTCGCGGCCTTTGCTATACGTCCTCCGGCTCCGTTTTCTCTCATCGTCACGGCCCTGATGGACCCTGCATCACATATTAATCGGAGGGGGCGTAGAAAAGTTTAGCTGTAAAAGAAGGAAAAGGTGGAAATCCGTCGTATATAACTCATGCTATTCGGAATAGGGGTCTGCTCGATAAATGGCAAACCCATCGAAAGATGGGGACGCAAAGCCACGGGTCTACAGCCGAAAGGCCATGATAGCCGGGTTGCCGAAGCAGGGGAGGTTTATCGCCCGTCTGCCGTGCAACCACGGTGGACGGGCGAATCGTTTTTCACAAGGAGGGATATGGATGATTGGCGGGACGAGAAGCCTTTTGGGGAGCGTCGTGAACGACCGCACCATGACGCTGCTGGAACGCGGGCTTGATATGTCTTCAATGAGGCACAGCGCCGTCTCGAACAACATTGCCAATGCCAATACCCCTGGATACAAACGTAGAGACGTGCCGTTCGAGG
>JAHDPS010000284.1 GCA_018434225.1 Bacillota bacterium | reverse complement strand
TCATCTCATGTGGTGCAACATCTTTCAATCAGCACTATCATGGACGATACCGCCGGCCTCCCCGGCGTCAGGGCGGAGCACGGTGCCTCAATGCTGGTGGAAACGCCGGAAGCCGCCGTACTGCTCGACTGCGGCGCGTCGCCGCTCGTGTGTCGAAACGCACGGATACTCGGCGTCGACCTATCCGGTCTGTCAGCCATCGCCTTGAGCCACGGCCACTACGATCATACCGGCGGGCTCGCGGCGATTCTCAAAAGGGTCGCACGTCGCCCCATCCCTATCCACTCTCATCCGTCCGCGATTGAAAAGAAATACAACGAGCGGGACGGCAGGCTCTACCCTATCGGCATGAAGATAAGCGCGCAGCGTATCGCCGAGTTGGGAGGCGATTTGCGGCTATCGACCGAGCCGGTCGAGGTGGCGCCCGGCCTCTGGACGAGCGGGGAGGTGCCCCGAGACCACGGTCCCGAGGCCCTCAGTCCGGGGTTCCGAACCATGAGGAACGGGCGCATAGAGGCCGATCACGTCCTCGATGACCAGTTCTTGTGGGCAAGAACCCCTGGGGGACTCGTCGCCGTGTTCGGCTGCTGCCACTCCGGCCTCGAGAACTCATTGCACCACCTTATAGACATATCGGGCGACGATAGGATAAGGCTCATCGTTGGGGGTCTCCATCTCCTGAACGTGCCCCCCGCTGAGACAGGCTCCCTCGCCGCGCGGATCGCCAGATTCAATCCCGAGGCGATCGTCGCGGGACACTGCACCGGCTTTCAAGCATCGGCGGCCCTCGTAGCGGATCTGCCCCGCAAGGTTTTCCGTAATGATGTGGGGACCAGGATTCAAGTGGGGACCGAGGTGAAAATCGTCTAGAAAATGCTCCTTTGGCGATAAGACGTTTGCGGTGCGGCGTGGCTGTTTGCCCCGCCGGCTGCGGGGCAGCCGCGGCAACCGTTCACCAAGTTTACGTCGCCGCAATATTATGTTGCAAACGCCAAAGGAGTAGATATCTATGAGTGTCTCCGAGACTCAGTGGCCGCCATGCCCCGGGGGCAACTATTACACAATCCGCGCGGGCGACACGCTCTACGCCATCGCCAGGCGCTTCAGGATCCCGCTGGACGATCTGATCGACGCTAACCCGGGGATCGTTCCCGAGAACCTCCAGATAGGCCAGGTAATCTGCATCCCTCTCGCGACTCAGCAGCCGTGGTGCCCGCCCGGCTCCCTGGTCTACGTCGTCAAGTCGGGGGATACCTTCTACAGCATCGCCCGCCGCTTCGGCGTCACAGTGCAGGCCCTCATCCAGGCGAACCCCGGAGTGAATCCGGACGCGCTGCTCATAGGGCAACAGATATGCATCCCCCCGGCGCAGAGGGTATGCCCGCCGGGCTCGTTCTCGTACCAGATCCAGCCAGGCGACACGCTCTACTTCCTAGCAATAAGGTATAATACGACGGTCGAAGCGATAATGAGGTTGAACCCCGGAATCGACCCGTACAATCTCATCATCGGCAGCTACATCTGCATACCGAGAGTCGCCGTCACGTGCCCGCCCGGCTCAACCTTCTACGTCATCGCTCCAGGCGACACATTGTTCAGCCTAGCCAGGCGATTCGGCGTTTCGGTCGCCGACATCATCGTGGCCAATCCCGGCATCGATCCATTCAACCTGAGGGTCGGCCAGCGTATCTGCATCCCGCAAGCACAGAAGCTGTGCCCCATGGGGACCTTCGCTTACACGATCCGGGCCGGAGATACCCTCTTCAATATCGCCCAGCGATTCGGAACGACGGTGCAGCGGCTCCTCGCGATCAACCCGGGGATAGACCCGCTGAACCTGAGAATCGGCTCCACGATCTGTGTTCCGGGGATATGAGGTATCTCAATCCAAATGGCCGGTGGAGCGCGCGCGAAGGGCGGGTCCCGTGACCCGTCCTTCATCGCGCAGTGCCTCATCGCGGGCCGCCTCATCGCGGGCGCCGGTGCCCATTGACATGGAGCCAATCCCCGGATTGCGCGCAGCGGAATGACTTGATTCGCCTGGCAGAAGCGGAAAAGTGTGGTGGCTGTTGATGAACACACTGTCGAAATACGCGCTTTTGTGCTATAAATAGCACAAACTTGATTTTGGTTCATTTTTGTGCTACGCTGTTTGCGGAGGTGATTCTATGCTGAAAAGCGGAAGCGAACTACGCAGCCGCGACCTTTATCTGAATCGGCTGATTGCATTTCAAGACGCCGAGCCTGTTAAAATCATTACGGGAATCCGCCGCTGCGGCAAGTCCAGCCTGCTAAAGCTGATGGCACGGCATTTGCGAAATAGCGGTGTCGCGGAGGAACAGATCATCGAGATCAACTTTGAGTCGATGGAGTATCGGGGAATGAGCGCGGACGCGCTGTATCGGTATGTGAAGGAACGCCTTCCGGACGGAAAATGCGCCTATCTGCTATTTGACGAGATCCAGCGCGTTGACCAGTGGCAGGACGCGGTCAACTCTTTCCGCGTCGATTTTGACTGCGACATTTATGTGACCGGCTCCAACGCTTATCTGCTTTCTTCGGAGTACGCGACTTATCTTGCCGGGAGAAGCGTTGAGATCAAGATGCTTCCCCTCTCTTTTCGCGAGTTTCTTGACTTTCATGGCTATACCGTTCGCGAACGGAAAAGCCCATCAGGCGGAATCAGTAAGCACATTTATGACGCTGACGGAGAAATCTATGAGCCGAAAGAACTGCTGGAGGCCTATCTGAAGTTCGGAGGAATGCCCGGAATTGCCGATGTGGGGTTGGATACAGACAAGGTGCTGACCCTGCTGGACGGTATATACTCTACAGTGGTTGTACGTGATATTCTGGAGCGCGAGAGGCGCCGAGGACAGCGGCGGATCACGGACCCGGACCTGCTGAGAAAGGTCATCATGTTCCTTGCCGACAATATCGGCAACATCACGTCCATGACGTCCATCAGTAATACGCTTGTCCATGAAAAGCTGCTTGACAACAACCGGAACGGCAATCCGTCCGTTCACACCATTCAGGCCTATGTGGGCGCGCTGTTGGAATCCTATGTTTTTTACGAAATCAAGCGCTTTGATATTAAAGGGAAAGAGTACCTGCGTACCCTCGGAAAATATTATATTGTGGATATCGGCCTGCGCAACTATCTGCTTGGTTTCCGCGATATGGACACCGGACATATAATCGAGAACATTGTTTATTTTGAACTGCTGCGCCGCGGCTATGATGTGGCAATCGGAAAAGTCCGCGACAAGGAAGTGGACTTCATTGCCACCAGCGCCGATGAGAAAAAGTATATTCAGGTAACCGAATCCATGAACGATCCCGCTACAAGGGAGCGCGAGCTTTCCCCGCTTCGCGGCATACGGGACAATTACGAAAAGTTCGTTATTGCCGGTGCCTGCGAGCATCCTGTGACACAGGATGGAATTAAGATTGTCATGTTGACGGATTTTCTATTGGACGGATGATCGCCAAAACCGTGATGCTTTCATGAAACGATGAAATAGTCCTGGAGTCTTTTGATATTTTCCTGGCTTACTGCAAAATGTTAAGAACCTCTTTCAAAATTGCCTACGGAAAAACCATAAGGGGATACATCCGGGACGTGAAAATGAAGCATGCCTTATTGCTGTTGCCCGATCAATAAAGAACGATTTACAGTATCTCGTCGTATTTGGGCTATGCAAGCCCCGGCAAATGGATGTTCGTCCAGGTATTCGAGGAGGACTTTCATGCGGCCAAGTTCTACGGCTACCTGA
>JAHDPS010000351.1 GCA_018434225.1 Bacillota bacterium | reverse complement strand
TTAGGGTGGTACCGCGGGATAGAACCCGCCCCTGGGATCAGGGGCGGGTATGTTTTTTCAGGGAGGGTGCTAGAGTGCGACACAACGGCGCGATGATACTGATCAAATCGCTCGAGACGCTCGGGGTGGACGTGATGTTCGGATACCCCGGAGGGCAGATCCTGCCTTTCTACGATGCGCTGGTGGATTCCAACATAACACACGTCCTTGTGCGCCACGAACAGGGCGCCGCGCATGCGGCGGACGGTTACGCGAGGGTTTCGGGGAAAACCGGGGTGTGCGTGGCGACATCCGGCCCGGGCGCGACCAACCTGGTTACCGGGCTCGCCACGGCTTACATGGACTCAATCCCCGTCGTGGCGATTACGGGGCAGGTGGGAGTGGCGCTCCTGGGTAGGGATTCGTTCCAGGAGGCCGATATCTCTGGGATCACCATACCGGTCACCAAGCATAACTACATCGTCAAAGATGTCAAGGATCTTGCGAAGACAATGCGCGAGGCGTTTCACATAGCATCCACTGGGAGGCGCGGGCCCGTTCTGGTCGATGTCCCGAAGAGCGTGCAGATGGCGGAGGCCGAATTCGCGTGGCCGGGATCGGTCGACCTCCCCGGATACCATCCGAGAACGGAACCGGACGAATCGCAAGTGGCGGCCGCTGCGGAGGTCATAGCGGCTTCCAGATCCCCGTTGATATATGCCGGAGGCGGGGTAGTCTCTTCAGATGCGTCAGCCGAGCTCATGGCCCTGGCCGAAAAGTTGCGGGCGCCGGTTACGACCACCCTGATGGGACTTGGAGCCGCGCCGCACGAGTCGCCTTTGTTCCTCGGCATGCCGGGAATGCACGGGACCAGGGCCGCCAATACCGCCATGATGGAATGCGACGTAATGGTGGCCGTGGGGGCGAGGTTCGACGACCGGGTCACGGGGCGCACCGATAGGTTCGCGCCCAACGCGACGATAGTCCACATTGACATCGATCGCGCTGAAATGGGGAAGAACGTCAGGGTGGATTGTCCTGTGCAGGGCGACGCCGGGTGTTGCCTGAGGTCAATCCTCAGGAAGCTCGACGAGATGAAGGGCTCGCGAAGCGGCGAGGCAGACGAGATCCCGCGTGCGCGAGCCGAGTGGCATGGCCGCCTGTCATCGTTGCGGACCAATGCGTTGCAGGCCAACGACCCGGCGAGGCCCTCGACGATACTGCGGGAACTAAGAGAGATGGCGGGTGACGCGATCATCGCGACGGATGTCGGCCAACACCAGATGTGGGTGGCTCTTCACTATGGGTTCGATCGGCCGCGCCGCCTGTTGACGTCTGGGGGGCTCGGAACGATGGGATACGGCCTTCCGGCAGCGATAGGGGCTCAAGTGGCGAGGCCGGACAGCAGAGTCGTCCTAGTGTCGGGCGACGGCAGTTTCATGATGAACTCACAGGAGTTGGCCACGGTCTCTCAAAACGACCTGCCCATAAAGATGCTGATATTCAACAACGGCTGCCTGGGTATGGTCAGGCAGTGGCAGGAGATGTTCTTCCGAAAGAGATACTCGCATTCCCTGCTAGGTGGGCCGCCCGACTTTGTGAAGTTGGCCGAGGCATACGGAATCCACGGGATGAGCGTTAGCGACCCGGCGAAGATCCGGCCGACGCTCAGGGAGGCTCTCGATAGGCCGGGTCCAGCCTTGGTCGACCTAAGGATCGATACGGGCGAGAACGTGTACCCGATGGTGCCGCCGGCGGCCGCCCTTGACGAGATGATAGATGGCCCTGGGAGGGAGAACTGGACATGAATCTGTATACCGTAGTGTCGCTCGTCGTGAACCGTCCCGGTGTGCTGGCCCACATTTCATCCCTGTTCAACAGGAGGGCCTTCAATATTGAGAGCATCGCGGCGGGCCTTAGCGAAGACCCGGGGATCACAAGGATAACGATGGTGGTGTCGGGTGACGAGCGGGACCTGGACCAGGTGATAAGGCAGCTCGACAAGCTGATCGATATCATAAGCGTGGTGGACGTGAGCACAAGAAGCACAGTCGACCGCGAACTCGCGATGATCAAGGTGAACGCGGGACCTGAGGCGCGCGCCGAGATAATGCAGATGACGGAGGTATTCCGCGCGAGGATCGTCGACTTCTCGGAGGATAGCCTCATCGTTGAGATGACGGGGGATTCGGAAAAGGTCGAAGCCCTCATCGGCCTGTTGTCCAAGTTCGGCATCCTGGAGATGTCGCGCACCGGAAAGATAGCAATGATGCGCGGGAGGGCGACCATAAAGGCGGAACAGTCCTGACCAACGAACCCCGCGGTTTAGGCGGTTTAGGTGGATCAACGCACATACGTCGAGGGCCCGCAGGCATGAGCCTGCGGGCCCTCTTAGCGGGGCGCCCGGCTGAGCGGGTTCACTGCGAGGCGAGAGTCCTATACTACCAGATGGGTTCGGCTATTGCGCTCGGCTCCGGCGCGAATTATAATGGGTATAGATTCGCATACTGAGCCATAATGTGGGTCATGATAATGGTCACTGGGGGTGTTCTTCTTGCCTAGACCGCCCAAGTTGCGTAACGTGGCCTTCTTCCCATATCTCAGGTACTTCAAGCCGGCCGGAGTGCCCATGACGGAGCTCCAGGAGGAAGTGTTGACAGTCGAAGAAATCGAGGCCTTGAGATTGAAAGACCTGGAGGGGCTGGACCAGGACTCCTGCGCCGAAATGATGGGCGTCTCCCAGAGCACCTTCCAGAGAATGCTCGCGGGGGCCCGGTTCAAGCTCGTGAGAGGGCTAATAGAGGGGAAGGCCATCCGGATCGAGGGGGGACGATATGAGCTTGCCGGTGACCGGTTCAGGTGTCTCGGCTGTGGGGAGGAATGGGGTGAGGAACTAAGCGGCCCCGGTCAGACAGGGGAAAGGCTTCCTGTCCCAGTGTGCCCCAAGTGTGGTCGCGGGCCTGTGGCGACGGTTTTCGGGCGACCGATGGGTCCCCGGTCTCCGGCTCGCCGGGTCTTGAGTCGCGGACGGAGATGGCGAGGTTGATATGCAAGGATAATCATCAAATAATTATCAAATTGGAGGGAGTTGGTAACCGTGAGAGTAGCGGTCGCGGCGGATGGAGATAGCATTGATTCCCAGGTGGACCCGAGATTCGGGCGCTGTCCATTCTATGTAGTCGTGGACCCCGAGACGATGAGTCACGAATCGATGGCCAATCCGGGGCGAACGGCTGCGGGTGGCGCCGGAATGGTCGCGGCCCAGGCGCTTGTTAAAGCGGGGGTTTCCGATGTAATCGCGCGCGATGTTGGGCCCAATGCGATGACCGCCCTTGAAGCGGCGGGAGTCGGGGCCTATACGACATCCGGCGGCACCGTGGCTGATGCCGTGAAAGCGCTAAAGGAGGGGGCACTCGCTCGAGTATCCGGGGCGACGGTGTCTCAGCATCACGGAATGCGGCAGGGGTGATTAGAGGACCGATGGGTGGTCCGCCGGCTAAGGTATCGTTTAAACACTGGAGGTGTCGTGATGAAAATTGCAGTAGCCACCGAAGGGATCAACGTTTCGGCGCATTTCGGTCGGTGTCCGGAGTATACGATCTTCGAGACCACAGGACGAGAGATCGATAGGCGGACAATCATACCAAATCCCGGGCACGAACCGGGGTTTCTTCCTGCCTATCTTGGGCAGATGGGGGTCGAGTGTATCATCGCCGGCGGCATGGGGCCGCGGGCCCAGGCGCATTTCGACGAGCAGAACATCAAGCCTGTCACAGGCGTATCAGGGAGCGTGGAG
>JAHDPS010000256.1 GCA_018434225.1 Bacillota bacterium | reverse complement strand
GAAGGGCGCAAGTTGCACGACGCCGTCGAGGCGCTCCCTCGCATAGATTACGGTGTGACCTATGGAATCCTGGCCGTGACCCCCAACCATCTCGGGGAGATACGGGGCGGCCGCCCTCTTGACATCCAATCCCCCACCCTCGTGAACCGCGTTGTCCATCGTCCAGCCAGTGAGAAAGATGGACCTCTGGACCTCCGCTCCGAGTTCCCCGAGGGTCTTCTCGATGTCGAGGTTGGCGGCTGGTTCGATCAGGACGTATATCTCTCCCACGATGCCGACCTTGACCGGCTCGACGCCGGGATCCCGCTCGACCGCCTGGAGCGCCGCCAGCCCCTCGCTCGCGGCCTCCCTGACCCGCCTGACACTCCCCGCCTCGCCAACCCTCCTGACAGCGTCCAGGTATTCCCTTTCGGCGTCACCATTCCTGGCCTCCCGAGGTCTTACGAAGTGCAGCATCCGCTCGAGGCGATCGAAGGCCTTTATCCGCTCCCAGCAATGCCTGACTAGTGAGAGTAGGGCCAGAGGCGACAACCTGTCCGCATTGAGCATACCGATGTTTCTAACGAACCGGCCGATGCCGCGGCTCAGCGGTTCGAACGTGATGACCTCGGCCTCGAGGCCGGCGTTCGCCAGTATCTCCCTCTGGAGCGTGGTGTAATATCCCGCCCTGCACGGGCCCACCCCGCCGGTCGCAACGACGGTGTCCGCGCCCCGCCGGATCGCGTCGACGTAGGAACCGAGGGTGATCTTGAGGGGCAGGCAGGCGAATTCGGGGGCCAACGAGACGCCGATACTGAGCGTCCGGCTATTCGGTCGCACCGGCTCCACGACTTCGTTGCCCATGCCCTCCAACAGGGCCTTGAAAGCAACGCTCGAATTACCCGCGTGTGCGTATGTTAGTTTGCGGCGAGGACGACGGTTCAAAGGACTTCACCCCACATCAGGCGCGACGCGGCGGATCCTCTTTCCCCCCGCCATCCTCATCATATCGACGAACGCCTCGAGTCTGGTCATGAGGCCGGCCTCGCCCGAGTACTCGTCGAGAAGAAGGGCCATGAAGGGCATCCCATGCCGCGACGCATCCATGTCGATGATCTTTCCGGTAAGCGCGTCGGGGCCGCACCCGAACGCGGTAACGTGGATCAAACCGTCCACGCAACGGGTTTCGATACAGTACCGGCCGGCTCGGGCCACACGTTCACTGTAGTGCCAGAACAGGTGCTTCGCGTATGACGGCAGCGGCGGCAGATTGGACGGCAGCATCTCTGTCGTCAATACGTCCACGCCAAGGCGGACGATCTTCCTGAGCAGGTCCATATTCATGAACCTATCGTATATCGCGTAAGGATACCCCAACACCGCCAATCGCAGGCGCCCGCCCTGGGCCCCGGACGGCCTGATAATGGGATCAGCCGGTCGTACGCACGCGAGGGTATCCCCCGATCTGATGGCGGACAACCAGGCCGCGATGCCCTTGAGCGGCGGCATACCCAGATCTCGGGCGATCTCCCCGCAGGCCCTTGCCAGCTCCAACAATCCATTCCTCATGTCGATCCTGGGTGAGATCAGCGTCGGAATACCTTGCATAGAGGATCTTATCATATCTGGAAGCCCCAGGAATTTCGGGCAGAACACCGTCCCCCGATCGACGCTCACGTAGCGAGGCACGA
Source organism: Bacillota bacterium (assembly GCA_018434225.1). Lineage (GTDB taxonomy): Bacteria > Bacillota > Sulfobacillia > JABLXB01 > JABLXB01 > SM1-B181. Next base: position 6,641 of record JAHDPS010000256.1, on the reverse strand, counting down.
AAATCGCGTCGCTTTCCATCGCGAGAGCCCTCACGTGCCCGTGATAAACCTTCACGGGTACGCAGGCCTCGCTGACCGCCTCCCTGGCTCCGTCATCCATCATTTCCGCCGTCGTCATCCCAGATTCGACGACCGTCGCGCCGAGAGCCCTAAAAAATCGCTCCCAGAACGGATTGAACGAGTAACAGAAAAGGGCTCCCGGTAGTCCCACGCGAATCAACGCAAGTGACACCCCTTCTTACCCGTTTGACCGTAGTGGTATTCGGCTCGGGAACACTTAATCCTGCATCTGAAGCCAGGTATTGGAAAGGGCGAAGGCGCGATGAGGATCGTGAACTTGACCAGGGGCACTGAGCTGTGCTCGGCTGCTACGATGGCGGGCGACCCCGCCCGGAGGCTGGCCGGCCTAATGTTCCGCCGGGGCCTGCAGCCCGGCTCCGCCATCGTCCTCGAGCCGTGCAACGGCATACATACATGCTTCATGCGGTTCCCGGTTGACGTAGTGTTCATTTCATTCGAATGGGAGGTGCTGAGGATCGCTCCGGCGGTGCCCCCGTGGAGGTTCATCCCCTGGGTCTCAGGGTCGAGGCGCGTAGTGGAGATGCGGGCGGGAAGCGTCGCCCTGTCCCGCACGGCGCCGGGCGACCTTCTTTCCCCGGTTTAGACCGCATTAAGACGCCGTTTGAAGGAGAATCGCGAGTCTCCCAGAACACTTTTATGGTAATACATGGCTGGTATTGTCGGAACGTTCCAGCACGCTCTCGGGGGAGGATCTGGTGGACAGGCTTCGTTCGTTGAGCGCGAGGATGGTAATTTCCCTGCTTATCGCCGGTCTCTTCCCACTGGTGGGTTATTATTGCTCACTCAGGAGCGCCGTCGCCGGGACTATAGCGCGAGTGGAGGAGGAGTTCATACGGGCGGCGACCCACAGGGCCGGCGCCGTAATTCAGGACGAGAGCGCCTCACTCCTCAAGATCGCGCGGGACTACTCCGAATGGGACGAGACCTACCTGGCGGTATCCCGGAACGACTCCGCATGGTTGAACACCCACATACACAGATGGCTCACCGAGAGCCTCGGCATCGACGTCATCATCTTCTTCGATAGCACGGGCAAACCCATCTCCTCACCGGGCAGTCTCGACGCGACGGCCGAAGTGATGTCCGCCCTGGCCGGCCAGGCCCGCTCCGGCGTCCGCGGAGATAGCGGAGGCGCATACGTGTTCGCATGTTCCCCCGTGACACGGAGCGATAGGTCCGGCTCCCCGAACGGATGCCTGCTGTTGGGAACCAGCATGGATAGGGAGTGGCTGAACAGGATACAGGAGATCGCCGGATGCGGGCTGGCGGTGTCCTGGGATTCTGTGCGCACGACCTCCGACGACTTCGAGGACGGCGGGGACAGCTCGGTGGACCCCGTCAACGGCAGGATCGCTTTTGCCCAGCCCCAGGGAAGCGGAAACGTATATCTGGAGGTGTCGCATTCACGCGGCGTTTTCGCCGCGGCGTTGTCGAACATCACGCTCGCCTTGATGCGGACCATCTGGTTCACCGTGATCGGCGCCATAGCGCTCGCATACCTCCTATTGCGCCTGGCTATCGGCCCGTTGAGGCGATTGGAAATGGGCATATCGAGGATCAGGGAGAAGAAGGCGTTCGAGAAGTTGGACGAGAGCGGGCCGCAGGAGATATCCTCGCTGGCGCGGTCATTCAACGAAATGGCGGCCTCCCTGGAGGAGCACATAGCGAATACCGCCGCGCTGACCGCGATGTCGTACACCGACGCGGTGACGGGCGCCCGCAACTATAGGTATTTCCACGAGCGACTCGCCTCGGACATCAAGCAATGCCAACAGCACCTTCGCCCCCTGGTGTTGGGGCTGCTCGACATCAACTACTTCAGGTCCTATAACGACGCCATGGGCCATACCATGGGAGACGAGGCTCTGCGAAGCGTGGCCACCATCGTTTCCTCCGCGATCGGGGAGGGCGGGACAACAGCTAGATGTGGCGGTGACGATTTCGCCGTCATCATGCCCGACACGGACGCAGGCAGTGGCAGAAGGATCTTGCGGGAGATATCCGAGAGAATCGAACGGTTCCCTTTCCATGGCAAGGAGCTGCTCCCCGGCGGGAACCTGACTGTATCGACGGGACTGGCGGCGTTCCCGGACGACTCGACCACCAAAGACGGCCTGATCAAGGCCGCAAGGCTGGACATGAACCTGGCAAGGACGACCGGCACGGGGAGGGCCTTGAGGTACTTCAACGCGTTCGCGAGCATAGTTCGACCCGGAAGCGACCCGATGGGATTGGTCACATCCGCCCAGATGCTCCTGGCCATTGTGGACAGCGTGGACCAATACACGTACTGGCACACCCAGAGGGTGGTAAGGTACACCGATTGGATGCTGTCGAGAATGGACATGGATCTGGCCGCCACCGAGATCATCAGGGTCGCGGCGTTCCTCCACGACGTGGGGAAAATCGAAATAAGCAGGGATATCCTCACCAAGCCGCGCACTCTCAACCCCGACGAGTGGCGCATAGTGAGAATGCACCCCGTCTGGGGAGCCGACATGGTAAGGCCGGTGGAAAAACTGCGGCCGGCGGCTCCCATCATCGAGTCCCACCACGAGCATTTCGATGGAACGGGCTATCCCAAGGGATTGTCGGGGGGCGCGATACCGCTTGGCGCGAGGATAATTGGAATAGCGGACGCATTCGACGCAATGACCACAGACAGGCCATACAGGAGGGCGCTCTCGCCGGAATCCGCCCTCGAAGAGGTTCTCAGGTGCACCGGCACACAATTCGATCCCGAGCTCGTGAAACTGTTCATTACTTTCATCGAAGACCCGGACATGCGAAAACAGCTCTTCGATCCCAGTGAACCCTTGCAGCCCATCTTCAATCTGACGTGAGGCGGGGCTTTTCGGATCACGCCTGGTAGAGTACCTGGCAATCGTTCTCCGCCACCATCTCGACCATATCACGGCAGCCCGCCGCGGCAACTCGTTTCCATATTCTGTTGCGTCGTCGCCTAAGGCCGTCCTCCTCGTAAAATGCGTGGTCGGTCTCGAACACCTTGATTGCGAACGGGAGCTTTCTGGTCCCAAACGCTTCGCCCCTCAGTAGGCCGTCCGAGATACCGAACCTGAACGCGACCGGAAACGGGAGCGTGTTTCTGAAACGCAGATCCACGTAGTTATAGAAGACTGTGGCGCCGCACCCGAACGGCAAGGTCCGGCCCGAGTCGGGGAATAGATCGTAAGAATGGCGGTGCCGTTCGATCACATCCAGCCCCAGGTGCAGGGCCATCCAGTACAACATGTTTGATATCTGGCACAGTCCTCCGCCTGTTTCCGGCAGCACGCGATCGTTCACGAGCGTCAAAGCGGGTAGGTATCCCTTCTCCCTGGTCGTCCTCCCGACTATCCTGCAAAACGAGAATACCTGGCCGGGGCCCACGATTACTCCGTCGAGCGCGGATATGGCCGTGCGCAGGTTATGGATCTTGTTGTGCTGGAATTCCTCAGCGGCCCTATCGGGGTTGCGGATCAGGCGGGACGAGTGGCTGAACAGGAGGTACGGGTAGCGCGAGGCCCGCGGGAGACGACTTTTCGCCAATACCGGGGGTAGGCCCTCGACCGCTCGCATCAGGTCGTTCAGATCCTCCAGCGCCCACGACCAGAACCGCTCGAACCGGTGCCAGCACACCTTCGCCCGGAAAATGGCGTTCATCTCGCTCACCCAGGTTAACCCGACGCACCCCCTGAGGCTTGTGTTCCAACAGCGGGGATGTTGAAACAGAAATCTGTCGACGACACCGAGCTCTCCGCCCAGATACGGCCGCCCATCGCCTCAACGAGCGCCTTCGCGACGGCGAGGCCGAGGCCGGCCCCCCCGCTCTGCCTGGCCCGCGACTTATCGCCCCGGTAGAATCTCTCGAACACGTGCGACAGGTCCTTCTCCCGCAGTGGTTCTCCGCTATTCGATACGCGGACCCGCACGAAGTCGCTCCGGGTATCGTCCGGCCCGGCGAACAGCGTCACGCGCCCGCCCGCCGGCGTGTAACGTATGGCGTTCCCCAGAAGGTTCATCACTACCTGCGTGAGCCTGTCGGAGTCCGCCTGTACCCTTGGAATCGGCCCCGTCTCGACGGCGACGTCTAGTGATTTCTCGAGCGCCTGGGCCTTGACGGCAAGCGCCGCGCGCTCGAGGATATCGGTCACGTCAACTTGCTGGAGCACCAGCGGCAGTCTCCCCGCTTCGCTGAGGCTGAGGTCCTGCAAATCCGAGACCAGGCGCGACATGCGGAGGACCTCCTCCTGCAAAGAATAGATGGTTTCCGGCGAAGGCTCAACGGCCCCCGCCTGGATCGCCTCGAGGTTGGACCTGATGATGGCCAGCGGCGTTCGGATCTCGTGGGCCATGTCGCTCACCATGTTCCTGCGCAGGTCTTCGGCTTTCTGAAGCGCTTCGGCCATGTCGTTGAAGCGCGCCGCCAACTCGCCCAGCTCGTCGCGAGGCCCCTGAGTCAGTCTCACGGTCAGGTCTCTCCCTGCCAACCTTCGCGATGCCTCGGCCAGCGCGGACACCCTTTGTGTCAGGTCCTTGCTGTACGAGGCGCCCAGCAAGACTGAGAGAATCGTGCCCGCTATCGCCGCTGTCACGGCGGCAAACACGACCGATTTCTTGAACGATAGTTCCAGCGGGATCGAGAGGCGACCGGGCTCGTCAGTCGCGGTGGGCAGAACGGCCACCGTCCCCACCGCCTCACCATTGACGATGACCGTGGCCTGCTCGACGCCTTCCAGGCGGATCACGCGCCCCAACCCTACGCCGAACGAATCGGCCACCACCGTGCCCCGTTTATCAAGTAGGATGACCCTGCCCGCCGACTCACCTTGTACGCCGGCGGCCCACCGTCTCTGGCCTCTCACCCCCGCCCATGGGGCACGGGTGAGAAGAAGCGTTTGCACGCCCTCCCACGACCCGGCACGATCGTAGTACAGTCCGAAGACCGATGCCATCTCCCTCGCGCGAGCAGCGCGTTGGCTGGATGCGTAGCTGGCGAAGAATACCGACGTAGCGAACAGGGACAAGCCGGCGGTCACCATCGTGGCGACCAGGCCTACGACCAGAAGGGATACCAGCATCCTGGAACGGAAGCTCATGCGCGATCACCGCCGCCGCGATCGGGCGCGGGACAGGGAGCCATTTTGTAGCCGACTCCGTAAACCGTGACTATATGCTCCGGATTGGACGGGTCCCGTTCGACCTTTTTTCGCAGGTTCAGGATGTGTGTGTCCACCGTCCTCTCGTATCCCTCGAAGGCGTCACCGAATGCCGCGTCGAGGATCTGCAGCCGGGTGAGTACCCGGCCCGGATTCTCCATTAAAAGGGTGAGGATGCTGAATTCGGCCGGAGTGAGGGCGGCCCCCTGACCGCCGACGGTAACGGCGCGAGCCGATGTATCCACCTCGATATCGCCGCACACCAGCCGGCCGTCCCGCGGTTGCTCGGGAACATACCTCCGCAGAACCGCCCTTATCCTGCTCGTCAGCTCCCGCAGGCTGAAGGGCTTGGTCACGTAGTCGTCCGCGCCCAGCTCGAGTCCCACGAGCTTGTCCGTCTCCTCCGCCCTGGCGGTTAGCATGATCACGGGCACATTGCTGGTCCGGCGGATCTCCCTGCAGACTTCGAGGCCGCTCATGCCCGGGAGCATCAGGTCGAGGACAACGAGCGATGGCTTACCCTCCCTCGCCGCCTCCAACCCACCGGGTCCGTCCAGGGCAACCTCGACGGAGAATCCCTCCGTTTGAAGGTATTTGGCCAGTACAGAGCCCAGTTTAACCTCGTCCTCTATGATGAGGATCTTCGCCACCTCATATTCCCCCGCGACCAAGCAGAGTCGGGTGCATCCAAAGTGTTCCCCGTGCCAGTGACCATTTCCATGCCCGGCAGTCCAATCCTCCCGACGGACAGCCGCTCGCACGGCCAGCCGTGCCGTTGACGCCAGCCGTCACAGCAAGCCGTCCCGTTGTTGCGCTATCCCAGCGCATGTCGTAGAATCGGGGTGACTTACCGGCGCACAATAGGGAACCGGAACGCGGATGACAGGCAATGTAATGGAGGTCCCGGATAGCGGATGACGGATAGCGCGAGCATGTTGAGATCATGCAGGCTGTGCCCCAGGAACTGCGGCGTGGACAGGACCGCCGGGCAGACGGGGTTCTGCGGATGCGGCGCCGAAGCGAGACTCGCCAGGGCGTCGCTGCACTTCTGGGAGGAACCGTGCGTCAGCGGGACCGCGGGTTCCGGGACTGTATTCTTCTCCGACTGCAATATGAGGTGCGTCTTCTGCCAGAATCACGATATCAGCCAGGGTGGAAGCGGGCGAACGGTTGGAACGAGGGACCTTGCCGCCGTCATCGAGAGCCTCGGCGCGAAGGGACCCCACAACATCAACCTCGTATCCCCCACCCAGTATACACCCCAGATAATGGCCGCCCTGGAACGCACCACGTCCACCCCACCGGTGGTGTGGAATTCGAACGCCTACGAGAACGCCGGGGTGCTACGCCTCCTTGAAGGGATAGTAGACGTGTACCTCCCGGACCTCAAGTATTGCGACG
>JAHDPS010000208.1 GCA_018434225.1 Bacillota bacterium | reverse complement strand
AGGGGTCCAGGACATCCTCTGCATGGCCGGCGAACGCTTCGGCATCGAGATCCGGCTGGTGGGGGGCGGCTACCCCGGGGATGCCTCCGTGGACATCGAGGAACTGGTGAGGGCGGATGTGGCCTCGGTGGGGGCCGTCTTTGGGCCCACTATGGAAAACCTGTCTCTGGTGGACGAGTCGGGCAGGCGCGTGGCGGGCGATGCCCTATTCGGGCTGTTGGTCCGGGCCATCCTGGAGATGTCGCCCGGATCGACCCTCGTGGTCCCGGCCAATTTCCCCGGGGTTGCGGAGGATTTCGCGAGGCACCTCGGCGGGCGCATCCTCCGGGCGAAGAGTTCCCTGCCCGCCCTGATGGGGAAGATGCTGGACCACGCCGACAGGGTGGGTTTTTCGCAGATCAGGGCCTGGTTCGACGGGCTGTACTGCCTCCTAAAGCTCCTGGAATGGCGGGGCTGGTCGGGCCGGACGTTCGCGGAGATGGTGGAGTCGGCGCCGCCCGCCAGGATGGCGGTCCGCACAGTGCATTGCCCGTGGGAGGCGAAGGGCAGGGTGATGAGGTCGCTCGCGACGATGCTCCCCTGCGACGGCGACGACCTGGTGGAGGGGGTGAAGGTCAGGCACGACAAGGACTGGACGCTCATCCTCCCGGACGAGGACGAGCCGGCTTATCACGTCTATGCTGAGGCTGCCTCGATGGAGGTCGCTGAGGAGATCGCCGACTCGTTCGCGCGGAAGGTGGCCGAAATCAGGGACTCGCCCGCCGGCGGCTGAAAACACTATCGCATATGTCGCTTAGCTCTAACAGCTGGCATGTAGAAACCGTTCGACAACGGTTGGTAGGGATACGGGAGGAGAGTGTAGGAATTCAGGGAATTCTCCAGGGCTACGAAGTTCAACTCAGTGTCCTCAGGGCTGCAAAGAACGTTTCTCCAGTCATGCAGCATCAACAAGTGCTCTTCGTGCGACGGATACCAGCAGTCCATTCCTGGGAGATAAGTCAATTGTCTCGAAGGAGCACGTGGAGGAAGTCCTTCGCTGTTGTTCTTGTAATCGCGCTCATAGCGCTCTGGATATTGACGGCCACGTCGCATCCGTCTTACAATGAATGAGGTAAGACTTGTGTGGGGGTATGACGGATGGATAGCATTACCCTATCGGCTAAGGGACAAATAGTGATACCTCGCGGAATCCGGGAAAAGTACAACCTGAAGAAGGGCGACCGCCTATTGGTAAGGGATGAGAACGGCAGGATTGTGTTGGAGGTGACTGAGAGTCATCCGATACTCGGGCTGCGGGGAGTCTTCAAGGAAAAGAAGGGCCTCACGCGGGCACTGCTTGAGGAGCGGAAGGCTGAGCGGATGATGGAGGACGGCACCCATGAGTAGGGCGTTCGTCCTTGACAGCTATGCTATACTCGCGTTACTTGACGACGAAGAAGGCTCCGAACAGGTAGCCGAGGTCATAGCGTCCGAGGATGCCAAGATACACATGAGCATCATCAATCTTGGCGAAGTGTACTACATGGTTTCGAGGAGACACGGGGAAAAGAACGCTGAGACGGTTGTAGGAAAAGTCTGGGATACTCCGAAGATAAAGGTTGAAGGTGTGACCTGGAAGCGAGTAAAGGACGCCGCCAGGCTCAAAGCCGCGGGGGGCGTATCGTACGCTGACTGTTACGGGGCGGCTCTAGCGCAGGAATTGGAGGCCACTCTTCTCACGGGGGACCCAGAGTTCAAGAGACTCGAGGCCAATGGCCTGAAAGTTCTTTGGCTTACTCAATAGACTTGGAATGTAAGCGACCTGGCCCCATCGCCGGTAAGGCGGTGGGGCCTTGGCAATGCATTGGGCGTCCGACAGGGCGCGTTCACACCGAAAATCCGCAGACTAGCCGCGCAGTCCACGGAAAAACCGTATACTCGGGGGACGAGTACCCGAAAAATGCGGACACTCGGGCGCCGGGTTACCCGATAATCCGCGGACTAGCCGCCCAGTCCACGGAAAATCCGCATACTCGGGGGACGAGTACCCGAAAAATGCGGACACCCGGGCGCCGGGTTACCCGATAATCCGCAGACTAGCCGCGCAGTCCACGGAAAAGCCGTATACTCGACGGCCGAGTACCCGAAAAATGCGGACACCTGGGCGCCGGGTTACCCGAAAATCCGCAGACTAGCCGCGTAGTCCACGGAAAATCCGCATACTCGGGGGACGAGTACCCGAAAAATGCGGACACCCGGCGTACGTCTTTGAGGCTGCCCTCGTGCTTTGTCGAAGAAACAGAGGGGACCTGCCGTAGCGTCAGGTCCCCCAGGAGCCCTACGCCCGCGCGATGTTGCGTTTCCAAGTGGTGACTTTGAGTGTGGTTCCTTCGGCGAAACAACGGGATGTTACGCTCTTGGCCTCGGTGTAGAACGCGACGCCGCCCCATCCGAGCACGTGAAGATCCCCAAAGAACGAATCCTTGTGACCGTAGTATCCGCTCTGAGTGAAAATGGCGAAGCCGTTGGCGAACTGGCTGGCGTTCGCTAAGGCCAGTCCCTCTTCGAAGTCTTTCACCCGCTTGGTGCACGTGACCGGCTCGACGGCCCAGCAGATGTATGAGGCACCGGGTGATGTCCCCGCGCTATGAACGGTGGACTATGGCGCATGCGGTTCCAGAGAGCAAGGGTCGACCTGGCATCCGCCGCACCAATAGATGGCGCCACCCAGGTGCGAAGCCTTTTGCAGGATGCTCCCACAGACGGGGCAGGGCTTTCCGACGGTATTCCTGCTGAGCTTCGTGACATACCCGCCGGCCTTGCCGTACAAATCTTTCTCCGTGTCCCGGCCTCCAGCCGCCGTCATCTCCGCAAGCGTACTCCTGACGGCGCGATATAGCACCTCAAACTCT
>JAHDPS010000342.1 GCA_018434225.1 Bacillota bacterium | reverse complement strand
GCATGCCCTAACTCGTGCATCAGAATCACTAGACCAAGCATTGGAATAGCGAGCAGTCCCGTCATTTGGGTCCTCCTTCTTCAAAATAGTGAAAGACACGGGCTTTGACGGCCCGTGTCTTTATGCACGTATTCTTCTTGTGATCAGGCGACCCTACTTGACGGGGCTACCCAGGAAGATCTGTACGACTGTTACTCCCGTCTTGGGGTCTTCTAAGTGCCCCCTCGATACACCGATACTTACATGGGTAAAGCCAGGATTGAGTATGTTCGCCTTATGCCCGGCACTCCCCATGAGTGAATTATGTGTTCTCTTGCAGGTGTTCTTATAGTCCACTCCAGATGTTTGGCAGATGTTTTCCGCACATGATCTGAATCGTGCCTTATATAGACCGGCCTGTCCCAGAGGCTTCGTGATAATCTCCCCCTCCGGAGTCTCGTGCGCGAAGTACCCACGCTTCACCATGTCGGTCGCCCGTGCGTCCGCTACAGGATCCGCGTCTGTGCAGTATTCCAAGGCCTGAACTCCAGATTCCTTTCGGGCTTCATTGATGTACCCCAGCATTTCCTGACGAAATTGGCTCTTAAACTCGGCGCTGAAGTCCGTGGCAGTCGCCTTGGGAGGCTCGGCCTTTGGTGCCGTTTCCCGCATTATCGGGGGGTTTCCGAGGAAGATTTGCACAACCGTAGCACCGTAGTTTGGATCTTGCGGGATTCCCCTTGCCACGCCAATGCTTACGTGGGTGAATTCGGGATCAACGATGTTGGCCCTGTGCCCGGGGCTGTTGATGAGAGCCTTGTGCGTCTCTTCACAAAGGGCTTCAGGCTTATCACTGTGTCCACAGCATGCGTTTTCGCCAGACAGTCCTCCTTCAAACAGCCCCGCTTCAGCGAGGAGACCTCGAAAGTCCGGCCCCTCCGGCGGCGTATGCGAGAAGTACTGGCGCTTTACCATATCGGCCGCTCGGAAATCCGCAATGCTATCGGCTTTTGCGAAGTACGCGAGCGGATTCAGCCCTGCCTCTTTACGAGCGGTGTTAATGAGCTCCAGCATTCCCTTCCTGAATTGGCCCTTATACTCGGCGCTGAAGTCCGTGGCAGTCGCCTTGGGAGGCTCGGCCTTTGGTGCTGGTTTCTGCACCCCCGCTTGAGGCTGGCTCCCGTTGCCTTTGGCAGATGGCTTCTGGGCTGCCGGCCTTGCAGCAGGCTTCTGCGCTGGCTTCTTGGGCGACTCCTGTATTGGTTGAGGCTCAGGTTCCACTTCGCTCCTGGGGACAGCCCGCGCTTTCTCCAATAGCGGATCTGGCTCATTGTTCCTCCCCGCACAGCCGCTTACCGTGAGTAACGCCACTACCAGCATCGCCAGTGACAGTCTCCTCAAGAGCCAGCCTCCTTCACTTGGTCAGGCGAATGTGGGTGCTATAGGAACCCTTGCCGCCATCCCCGTGGCTCCGAGATCCACGACCGTTGCCCTCCGGGTCGTCTGTCTGTGGAATCGGGGTCGGCGGTTTCTTGGGTTCAGGAATTGGGTCTGGCAGTATTGGCGGCGCGAATCGTCTGCCCTGCTCTCGCGCCAACGCAATCTCCACCAGTATCAAGCCGCGCAGTCTGTTTTCTGTAGTGTTGTCTTCCTCTTCGCCCCAAGTCCTTCCGGCTCCTGCGCCGCCACTGCGACCTCCCCCAAACAACCCGGGGAACCGCATTTGCACCTGGAACATGGCAAGCGCGTGTGCTGTGTCGGGAGCAACTGATCTAAGGACGCCACTCAGCACTCCGCTTGCTGTCGCAATTGCTTCCCTGCCCCCGCTCACCAGCCCGGGTAGGACACCCGGAAGTACCGCGTTGTTCAGGAACGCTCTTTCTCTTGGAGTGTAGTTCTCGTAGACTCCCTGGGTATTCCAGAACTCGTACCGCTCAGATTCACTATCTAGGCTGGAAAGCCTTTCGCTGTTCCGCTCCAGGATCCTGGATAGATCCTCGATCCCCCGGCAGGCAATCTCGCTTTCATTCCAACCCCGACCCACCACGTTCTGTACGTTGGCCAACACGCGCCCTAGTACCTCGGTGCTCTCGTTCCCGAGGCCGACATTGATGTTCCTCAGGAGCCATCCAATGTACGCCCCTTCGAGCGGATTCCCTTCCGTAGCAGAAGCGAGCCCCGAAAGGCTCGCGACCATACATGCAGCAAGAAGAAAGATCGTCCCATACCGTTTCAAGCCGCATTCCCCCTAATCGTTCAGAGTTACGCGAATCGTACTCTCAGAGGTAAGTCGTACATTCAAAAACCTGGCCGAGGTCTCGCCCAAAAGCGCGCTTGCGGGTCCAATCAATAGAGAAGGAATCTTAGCTCTCGTTTCGAGCTCATAGCTGACAGAGGTGCCGTTGTATCCTATCCTATCTCGCACGATCTCGGGCACAATGGCATCCCCCTCCGGCTCCTTCCTCTTCCATTGCCTCGCGTTCTCAAGCAGGACACTCCGGGCCTCGTTCCTAGCAATATCGGGGTCCAGTTCTACCTCCAGCCGCTTATGCTCCCGGATCTTGCCTTTCCTTGTCCGCTCCTCCGTTATGATCACCCGCACGGACACCCGTTGGGCTGCCGCGAGCGCGGCCGCGTCCGTGGCCGCTTGCAACCTTGCGCGAAGCACCCATGCTCGCCCGAGATCGAAAAGAAACGCGACCACGACTAGTGCCGTGATC
>JAHDPS010000019.1 GCA_018434225.1 Bacillota bacterium | reverse complement strand
CTGTTCAGCCGAGTTTTGATCTGGCGGTAAGGGCTGTCGGTAACAGGTATATGCAGGACAGGCTTGCGTCGTGTTTCATACGTGTGCTTGGGGGTCAGGGTTTGGCCGCGTCCTTGGAATTCGCCCATGTCCTACCACCAATGGCCGTACAAACGATGTGCGGAGCCGAAGAATCTGGAAACCTCGCTCCGTCACTTACGGAAATCGCACGTTTTCATGAGGAAGAATCCAGTAATCTCACGAAAGGGGCCCTGAGTCTCATTGAACCGGCTCTCATCTTGGTTGTGGCAGCAGGTGTAGGGCTTCTTGCCGCAGCCATAGTGCTGCCCATCTACACGATAATGAGCCAGATTGGAGCGTGAGGTTCATCCCCAAGGAGAAAGGGGGGAACGAACGGTTATGTCGGACAAGTATGAAACAATGGCTGAGGCTCAGAGAGAGAGCGACGCTCGGCTGGGGAGTGTCGTTGGTGGCCAGAACAACGTCGAGGTTACCAGCGATACGCTATCCAGGTACGTTCCCTCGGCGGATGTGCTGAGACTGCTGCCCGAAGAAATGGCGCGCAAGTATGGAGTAGTACCGCTTGAGATGATTGATGGGTGTCTCTGGATTGGATCCGCAAATGACAATCCACAAGTTGCCAACCTTCTGTCGATGGTGACTCAAAAACGGGTGAGGTTCAGGCTTGCGTCCGCGGGCGAAATATCGAACCTTCAGGAGTTGGTCTATGGTCGCGTCGTGACGGTTCCCCACGTTAGTGAAGCGGACCCGAATGCAGGGATTTGGGCCGAGCAGGCTCTGGAGCGGATTCTGAATACCGGTATTCAGGCCAGAGCTTCTGACGTTCACTTTGACCCGCAAGAGAAGAACGTGGTCGTGAGGTATCGGGTGGACGGCGTACTCCATGATGCTACAGACATCTCTCTGAACGAGTATCAATCTCTTCTCGGGAGGATCAAGGTGGTGTCGGGTATGTCAGTGGTGGATCACCTTATCCCTCAAGATGGTCAGATTCCATTCAAAGGGGTTGACATTCGCGTTTCCACGCTCCCGTCCGTTCGCGGCGAGAAGGTCGTTTTGAGAATCCTCGATAAATCAAAGGCAATACTGGATCTCGATAGGATAGGTTTTGGGCGACGTAGCCTTGAGGTGTACCGCGAGGTAGTGGCCCGCCCTTATGGGATGGTGCTGATTGCGGGGCCTACGGGTAGCGGGAAGACCACCACGTTGTACGCTACGCTCTCTGAGATCGATACCGTTGGGCGAAACGTCATCACGCTGGAAGATCCGGTCGAATACAGGTTTGAACGAGTAGTTCAAGTGCAGGTCAATCCCAAGGCGGGTTTAACGTTCGCCTCCGGTCTCCGTTCAATCCTACGCCAGGACCCAAACGTGATTGTCGTCGGTGAGATCCGCGATAAGGAAACGGCGGACATTGCTGTCCAGGCGGCACTCACGGGACACCTGGTTCTAAGCTCGATCCACGCAACAGACACGATTGCCGCCATATTCCGCCTGCTCGACATAGGAGTTGAACCGTACCTTGTTGCGGCGGCGCTGAACGGAGTCGCGGCACAAAGACTCGCGAGACTAACATGCCGAGCATGTGCCATGGAACGCCAGATT
>JAHDPS010000162.1 GCA_018434225.1 Bacillota bacterium | reverse complement strand
TGTGGAGATCGCCACCGGGAGGCCGGTCGAGCTTAGTTCGTGGAGGTTTTCCACTGATGCCCCATGCTTCGGGGTTGACGCGGGTATCCCGACCTATGGATTCGGCCCCGGGGATGATGCCCTTGCTCACTCAGCGACGGAATACGTCGCTGCAGAAGACCTTTCAAAAGCCGCCGCTGCGTATGCCCTTCTCAGCCTGATGGCATGATATTCTTTCCTCGCCCCGTGAAGGCAAGCAATCCCTGGAGGAATCCGGGTTCGGCCATCGAACTATTACCGCCGAGTTACAGAAGAGATATAGCGTCTATTATATGCTACAGGAATTGGATGTTGGGGCCCTTAGCACAGTATACGCGATATGCACTAGAGGGACATAACAACGGCTGATCCATTTTGTCGTCGACAGCGCCACCCGGCTTGGTGATAGTCCGGGCGGCCTACGCAACCAGGAATCGGCAAAGGACGGAAAACAACATGACGCACACTCTGAAGGATGCTGCCGGCACGGCTCGTGGCACCCCGGCAATCCACGTTCAGCACGCCGTACCTCCCATTATGCGTGGTCGGGCTGCGGGCAGCCGCCTGGCGGGCCACCTCGAGAGAGACCGCCTGGAAGGGATCATAGCCACTACCCCTGAGAACGTCTACTATATCACAGGCTTCTTCGGCTTGCCCGAATGGTCGGTTCGCCTCACACAAGCCTACGCCGTATGGGTTCCCCATCAGCCCCCGGCATTGATCGTCCCCCTATCGGAGCTGGATTTTGCCGCCGAGGGCGTGGCCGAGGACGTCGAGGTGTTCTGCTACGGCGATTTCTCCTACGATATCGGGGGACGCTCTTCGACTTCAGCGAAGCGCCTGGCTTCGTGGCTCGGGAACCCCGTGTTCCCGGACCCTATGGCCGCCCTGCGCCACGTCATGGGCTGTCGTCACCTCGCGGGCAGGCCCATCGGGCTGGACGAGGTTGGACTCGCTCCGGGGTTGTGGACGCGCATAGCGGGTGATGAATCCCGTGTGTCCCCCGCCTACGATCTGCTGCGACGCGTCCGCGCCGTCAAATCGGATTGGGAAGTCCAGGCGCTGGAACGAGTAGCGGGGATCACGGAGCGGGCGGCCCTGAAGGCGGTGGAAGCCACCGTCTCCGGTGAGAGCGAAATGGACCTCGCCCGGCGGTTTCACACCCATCTCGTGGGGGATGACGCGTGGCCGGAGGTAACCGTGGTGGGGGCCGGAAGCCGCAGCGCTTTCCCCAACGCGCAGCCCACGGGTCGCCTTCTTGATCCCGGCGATATCGTGCGATTGGATCTTTGCGCTTATGCGGGGTATTACCATTCCGATATCTCGCGGACCGCGATTGTCGGCCCACCGACGCCCGAACACGAGTCGGTTTACGGGGCATTGCTCGCCGGCCAACAAGCGGCCATAGAAAATGTTCGCCCGGGGGTGATGGCTTCAGAGGTATTTGCTGTGGCTGTTGAGACGGCGCGTAGGGAAGGCCTTCCCGGTTATCGGAGGCACCATTGTGGGCATGGGATCGGCCTTGAGGGCTACGACGCCCCGATCATCGGCCCACGAGATACGACTATCCTGGAGGAGGGCATGGTGCTCTGCCTCGAGCTGCCCTTCTACCGTGTCGATTGGGGCGGCATGCAGGTGGAGGATACGGTTGTGGTGACGAATACCGGTGCCCGGCTGTTGACCTCTTCCCCCAGGGGGATATGGTCAATCGAAGGGCGTAAGGGGTGATTATATGGACTATATCGACGTCGATGTCCTGGTAATCGGCGGGGGAGGCGCTGGAGCCGAGGCCGCGCTGGCCGCCGCAAAACACGGGGCGTCCGTCGCCCTGCTCGAGAAGGGCGTATTCGGACGTTCCGGTTGTACCGTCATGGGCGCCTATTCCTGTTGCGCGGCTTTTGGACACGCGGATCCCAGGGACAATCCAGGAGTTCACTACGACGACACCATGTGCTCGGGCCGGGGCATCAACGACCCGGAATTGGTCGACATATTCACGCGGGAAGCCCCGGAGAGGGTGCAGGAAGCGTACGACCTCGGAGTGCCCTTCGTCCGAGACGGCGACAAGTTTGCCCAGGCGCCCCTCGACGGCCACACCTATTCCCGGGCGTGTTTCATAAGCTACTTCCACACGGGCAGGCAGATGTTGTGGGGCCTTGGCAAAGCGGCCAGAGCCAGGAGCGGGATACGCGTTCACTCCGACATGCTCGTGATCGATCTCATTTGCCACGACGGCCGTGTCTGGGGCGCTCTCGCTCACGACCTGGTTCGGGCCAGACTCGTGCAGTTTCGCGCGAAGGCGACGATAATTGCGACGGGGGGCGGGTCCCGCCTGTACGCCCGAAGCACGGTATCGTCCGATAACACCGGTGATGGACTGTCCCTGGCCATTCGCGCGGGCGCGGCCCTGAGGGACATGGAGTTCGTCCAGTTCTATCCCACGGTGTCCCTATACCCACGGCTTGTCGGATGGGACCCGACCGCTCCCGCGACCCTGCGACTCCAGTCGGAATCCCGTATATTCAATGCCAGGGGCGAGGATTTCATCGACAAACTGCTGCCTGGTTGGAGATTCAAGGGCACGCGCGATTTCATGGCGCGCACCATATACTCGGAGATCATGCACGGTGGTGCCCCATCGCCTCACGGCGGGGTATTCATAGACGTATCGCATCTTCCAGGAGAGGTGGTCGAACGGGAACTCGCGGTTGACGGCTTCTACGAGAAGCTCCTGCAGGTGGGGATCGACCTCAAGAAGGGGCCCATCGAGATCACAGTGGCCGCTCACTATTTCATGGGCGGGATAAGGATTGACGGCGACGGGTGGACCGGCGTGGACGGTTTGTACGCGGCCGGAGAAGCCACGGCGGGTTTCCATGGCGCCAACCGCCTCGCGGGGAACGCCCTGTCCGAGATCATCGTGAGCGGTTATCGAGCGGGCAGGGCTGCGGCAAGCGCATCGAGGATCGGCGGGGAGAGAGCGTTCCCCGTTGAGCGAGTCGAAGGGCCTGTGGAATCGTTGCGGAGGCTGATCGCCGGCTCTCCGAAGGACTCCGGGGGCGCTGAGATCAAAGAGGCGCTCCAGGCCATAATGTGGGAGAAGGCCGGCGTGGTCAGGGAGGCGGGTTCCCTGGACCAGGCGGATCGAGATATCAAGGATCTGGCGATGACTGTCGCGCGTGGACTGAGAACAGGCCCCGAGGCGTCTTACAACCTGCAGTTAATCGATGCCGTGGAAGCCCGCCATATGCTCACTGTGGGCAAGGCGATCGTCCTCAGTGCCTCGACTCGGCGGGAGAGCAGGGGGGCGCATTTCCGATCCGATTATCCGAAAGAGGACGATTCCTGGCTCGTGAACCTCGAGGTCAGCAAGGCATCGGGTGATGATGACTGTGGAGGGAACCTGGCCATCACCACTCGGCGTATCACCTAATCAGACTAATACCCAGAGGTGGGCAACGTTGACTCCAACTAGATTTGCAGGGGATCCGGAAAAGTCCGTGGCTGTAGTGGAAATCCAACGCTGTGACCCTGGAAGCGGCGGCGAAAGCCGGGTCGATACCTACCATGTCCCTTATGACCCCGGCATAACGGTGCTCGATGTACTGAAGAGGATTTACCTGACCCAGGATGCGAGCCTGGCGTTTCGCCACGCCTGTGACTGCTCTTACTGCGGAGTGTGTGGGGTCAAGGTCAACGGCCGTTCTGTTCTGGCCTACAAGACCCTGATGACCCAGCACATGAGGATAGAACCATTGCATCAAGACAAGGTAGTGCGGGACCTGGTCGTTCAACAGGATTGACCGGGGGAGAGGATTAGTATGGCGATTCGTCCGGGGGAGCAACCAGGGGAGCAACCGAGGGTATGCGTTATTCAAGGGGGAGGCCGCCCCCGAGGCAATACCTATCATCTGTGCCGGGCGGCCGCTCGCGGGGCGACCGAGGCCGGAGCAGAGGCGGTCAATATTTCATTGGTAGGTAAGCGCATATCTCCTTGTCTGGGATATGCCTGCGATCATTGTCGCAGGAGTGAGGGGAACTGCTGCAT
>JAHDPS010000377.1 GCA_018434225.1 Bacillota bacterium | reverse complement strand
GAAAAATAGTAGTCAATTTTTACATTATGATAAATTTTTTTAAGATTAACACAGATCATTTTCCATCGTCAACATCGTTTTCACTTAGTATTTACAGTGTCGCGCGACATTCCAAAGAGACGGTGGCCCTCAGGGGAACTTTCTGCCGCAATAAGATATACATTGGCGAGCTCGGTCATGTAGCGTACCATCATTTGGCCGTTGCGAAGCTACGAAGTCTCCTGTGAAACCTTGCCTTGTCGAATGAGGAACCATTCCCTTATCAGAATATAGCCGGACTTTGCCGTTATGACGAGTATGGCATCGACGAAATCCATTGGCCTGTCTTTATATTTTTTCGTCATTTGAGGATTTCTATACCGACAGATGTATTCGCGAAGTCAGAGGCTGATAAAGGAAAACCCCTACGGCGAGCTTTTCGACTTCGTCAGGCTCTCACTCCTGTCCGACACTCTACCACCAGAAACTCCCTCGTCACCGCAAAGCTAATGCCGCAGAGACAACCCGTGATCACGGTATTCTTCATAGGAAAACCATTACACAAGCCAGAGAAGAGAAATGTCAGGCGAAAACCGGCAAATTTTGATCGACACTGAGGATCAAATTACAGCCTGATCTTCCCTTTCAGGTTCTTGTCGAAAATCATGGTATTCTGCAAATCGAGAATGCGTCCGGAGTTCTGCGTTTCGGCAAGCTTGAACATGGCATGGGCGATCGAGACATCCACATAGGCAAGGCCGACGGCATTGAAGTAGATGAATTCATCATCCCGCTCCCGGGCAGCCTTTTTGCCCAGGACGATGTCGGCGATGTTGGCATGAATGTCCACATCGCTTATTTCGCCAGCCTTGTAGCAGCGGCTTACGGTTTGGGTGCGGTGCTTGACGGTAGCCCAGTCATCACAGACGATTTTATCGGCCATCTTTACAACGGCGAATTCATCTTCCCAACCTCCGATATGGCTGTAGAAAGCCCCCTTTTTGATCCACGATGCCTTGAGCAGGGGGGCCTGGGCGCTGGTGGCGGTCACGATAATGTCGGAACCGCGGATGGCGTCTTCGAGAACAGTATTGCAGGCAACGAATTCCATGTCGGGGAGCAACAGCGAAAGGCTCGCGATAAAGTCCTTCTCTTCTTCGGCGTATTTAGATGCTACCCGGCAAACCTTGAGGCCGGGGCGGACGCTCTTCATGCCCAAAAGATGCATCTTTGCCTGCTCGCCGGCGCCTATGAATCCGATGCTTTCGGCGTCCTTGCGCGCCAGGTGTTCGGCGGCAGTCGCGCCCATTGCGGCTACGCGCATGTTGGAGCAGAGTGTACCGTCCATGACGCAAACAGGGTAGCCGTTTACGATATTGGACAGAATAATGATGGCACTGAGGTTCTGGGTACCATATTTTATGGGGTTTTCAGGAAATACTGATACCCATTTGACGCCGCAGATTTTCTCGTCCAACAATGTGGCGGGCAGGCAATTTATACGCGATTGCGTTGCTTCGTCGAATATCTGGACGATTTTTTCGGGGAAAAGGATTCGCCCCTCTTCG
>JAHDPS010000109.1 GCA_018434225.1 Bacillota bacterium | reverse complement strand
CGGAAAAAATTGATGAAGACCTGCACTCTTTTCTTGTGTACGAGGTTAAGGGGCATGTGACAAAGTACTTCTTATTCATAGAAAAGGCAATGCAAGACCTGGCAAGACGCAAGCAACTTAGTGACGATTTGTTAAGAGCTCAAATAAAAGAATCTTACCGGAAATTAGCTGAGAAAAAGAATAGCCCGGAGATGATTTACAGTGCTTTATCAGAAAGGTTAAGAAACATCACCAAGCAGGATATTCGTTTCTGCGCCATTGTGATTTCTTATTTTATTCAGTCGTGTGAGGTGTTCAATGTTACTGCCCAATAAACTATTCTCATACAACGAGAGTGTACTTTCGAAGCTGCCTCTCATATTACGAGAGCTGGATCAACCGAAGACTCCCAACGAGCTTCTATTGAGTCTTGGCAATATTGTGAATAATCCACTTGAGCTTGTGGATGCTCTTGACTGCTTATATGCACTTAGAGAGATTGAACTAAACGAAGAGGAAGGAAGGATTATACGATGCTCAAAGAAATAAGTTGTGAACTGTTTAAAATTGGTGAGCAGATGCGTCCACCTGTCCAATTTCATAAAGGTCTCAACATTGTTCTTGGTGGTGAAGCAGGCGCAAATTCTATCGGCAAATCTACAATGCTGCTTATCATTGATTTCGCATTTGGCGGAGATGCATATGTTAAAAGTGATGCCGTCAGAGAACTTGACAATCATAATATTCGTTTTACCTTCGAATTTGATGGTAAACCATACTACTTTATAAGACATACAGCTTCACCTGGTGATATATTTCAATTGGCTGGGAATGGAAACGTTATTGCTTCCCTCAAGAGAGATGAGTATGTCAATTGGCTTAGCAAACATTACGAGATTGATTTCACAGGTTTGAAATTTAGGAATGCAATAAGCCGATTTTTCCGTATTTATGGGAAGAACAACTATAACGAGTTGCGTCCACTACAAATGCGTGGCGGCACGGAATCGCAGGAGTCAGCAATCCATGCTCTTGTGACACTCTTCAACCAATACGAATCCGTATTGGCGTTTGAAGAACAGCTTCAGCTGGCTGAAGATAAAATTGCTGCGTTCAAAAGCGCTCGTAAGTACCAGTTCATCCCTTCGGCAGTAGATGGGTTAAAAAAATATGAGGATAACATCTCTATTATTGCTTCGCTGAAACAGGAAAAAGCCGACTTAGAATCCTCGAACAACCAAGCGGTCAATTCCGAAGAGGTAGAAAAAGCCAACCAAGCTAATGCATTAATCATACAGATGCAGGATGCCCGCAGATTAGCGAACCAGAGAGAAAATGATCTACATATTATCGAGCTTAATATGAGTCAAGGGGTCTATCCAACTGAAGCGGATTTGACGAGTTTACGTGAGTATTTTCCGGAGGCAAACTTGCAAAAACTCATTGATATAGAGCGGTTCCACAATAAAATACAGACTATTTTGCAGGACGAATTAGAGGCAGCCAAAGCAAGGTTAGAAGAAGAACTAAAGCCGCTAAAACAGATGATTGCATACCTGGAAAAGCAGGCAGAGGAAATTCATCCATCAATAGTATTTAGCAAGGAATTTCTCGCAGCTTATACTCATCTTGACCGCCGGATTCATAAATTAGAAGATGAAAATGAAGCTTTCGACACTCGTAACACATTGCAAAATGAGAAAAAACAAGCAAGTGATAGGCTCAGGTTGCAGATGGAAACAGTATTAAAAGTCATAGAAACTACAATTAATCGCCATATGAGTGAGATCAGTGATTACGTCTCTCAAGGGAAAGATAATCCACCTGTTTTAGGAATCAAGGAATATAACAGCTACTCCTTTGAAACACCAAAGGATACTGGAACAGGTACGAATTTCAAAGGAATGCTGATATACGATATCAGTATCCTTAATAGTACGGCGCTCCCTGCGTTGGCGCATGACTCCCTTCTGTTTGCTAATGTCTCCGATGATACCATAGGACAAATCTTGGCTTTGTATGCGCGAGAAAAACAGAAGCAAATATTTATAGCCTTCGACAGGGCGAGCAAATATGACAAAATGGCACAGTCCATCATTAGAGAAAACACTGTACTGAAATTGGATGCTGATGAACAAGCGCTGTTCGGGCGAAAATGGGGCAGAAAGGATACTGCAAAATGAGAATCCAATATAATAAACTCTGGAAAATACTCATCGATAAAAACATGAAAAAGGTTGATCTCAGAGAAGCTGCTGAAATCAGTTCAAACACTATCGCTAAGCTCAGTAAAAACGAACCGGTGCGAATGGATGTGCTGATGAAGATTGCAGCGGTGCTCGACTGTAAGGTTGAGGACTTGTTTGAGACAGTGAAGGAGGAACAATAATTGGCTAACGGAAACAATACCGCGAGCATAGGCTTTGAGCAACAAATTTGGGCGGCAGCTGATATTCTGCGAGGTAATATGGATGCTGCTGAATATAAGCATGTCGTGCTGGGGCTTATATTTCTTAAATATATATCGGACAAGTTCGAGGAGAGGTATCAAGAGTTGCTCGCCGATGACGACGACGTGGAAGATAAGGACGCATATGCAGAAGTGAATGTCTTCTTCGTGCCGCCCTCGGCGCGGTGGAGCGTTATCTCTGAAGCGGCGCACGAAGAGGAAATCGGCACGGTCATTGATGACGCGATGCGGGCGATTGAAAAAGAGAACAAGCGGCTGAAGGACATCCTGCCAAAGAACTATGCACGTGGAGAGCTAGACAAACGCCGCCTTGGGAATGTTGTTGACCTTTTCACCAACATTCAGATGATTGAACACGGGACGGACAAAGACATCTTAGGTCGCACTTACGAGTACTGCCTCGCTAAGTTTGCCGAACAGGAAGGCAAACGAGCTGGAGAATTCTATACTCCATCCTGCATTGTAAGAACACTTGTAGAGGTCTTGCAGCCTTTCAACGGGCGCGTGTATGACCCATGCTGTGGTTCTGGAGGCATGTTTGTTCAGTCTGCAAAGTTTGTTGAAAATCATAGTGGAAGCAGGAAAAGCATCTCGATTTATGGGCAAGAGTCTAACCCTACAACACGGAAACTCTGCTTGATGAATCTTGCCTTAAGAGGAATCGAGGCTGACCTTGGAAGTTCTGATGCCGACACTTTCCATAATGACCTGCATCCAACATTGAAAGCCGATTACATATTGGCTAATCCAATGTTTAATCAAGACAAGTGGGGAGCTGACCGCCTTATAGATGACCCACGATGGAAGTTTGGTGCGCCGTATGATGGTAACGCCAATTTCTCGTGGATTCAACACATGATTTACCACCTTGCACCGAACGGAAAACTTGGCCTTGTTCTAGCAAATGGTTCACTATCCTCACAGACTGGCGGCGAAGGGGACGTTCGAAGAAACATTGTAGATGCTGATCTTGTAGAAGGCATTGTAGCTATGCCTACACAACTATTTTACGGCACACCAATCCCCGTGTCCCTCTGGTTCATCAGCCGTAACAAAGCGCAGAAGGGCAAGACGCTGTTCATCGACGCCCGCAAGATGGGGACGATGGTCAACCGCCGCCTGCGCGAGATGACCACCGAGGACATCTCCAAGATTGCCGAGACCTTCCAAGCCTTCGACGACGGAATGCTTGAGGATGTGAAGGGCTTCTGTGCAGCCGTCACTACTGCCGATATAGCCAAACAGGGCTACATTCTTACGCCCGGTCGCTACGTCGGCATTGAAGATCAGGAGGACGACGGTGAGCCGTTCGAGGAGAAGATGGCGCGGCTGACCGGCGAACTCTCGGAGATGTTCAAACGTTCCCGCGAACTGGAGGACGAAATCCGCAAAAGACTGGGGGCAATTGGGTATGACATTTAAACTCTCTGACATTTGCACTTTCGCCGATGGACGGATCGCTGTCGCCGACTTGGACTTGAACAACTATATCTCCACGGAGAATATGCTCCAGAACAAGGAGGGTATAACGCGCTCGGCGGGACTGCCGACCGTCAACCAGACGCAAGCCTACCAAGCGGAGGACGTGTTGGTCTCCAATATACGTCCTTACTTCAGGAAAATTTGGTATGCCGACCGTGACGGCGGGTGCTCTAATGATGTGCTGGTGTTTAGGGCAAAGGAGAATGTCTATCCGAACTTTCTCTATTACCTGCTCTCGGATAACACCTTCTTTGACTACGCCACAGCTACGGCGAAGGGAACGAAGATGCCGAGAGGCGACAAAGGTGCGATAATGCGGTATGAAGTCCCCGACCTACCGCTTGACATACAGATTGGGATTGCTGACACGCTGGCCGCTCTGGACGCTCGGATTGCTGAAAACAGAGCGATAAACAATCATTTAGAGCAGATGGCTCACGCTATTTTCAAGTCGTGGTTCGTAGACTTCGAGCCATTTGGCGGGGAGCAACCCACAAACTGGACAACTGGAAACCTACTCGACATCGCCGATTACCTCAACGGGCTTGCAATGCAGCGTTTTCGTCCTATTGATGATGAAGTTGGGCTTCCCGTCCTCAAAATCAAGGAACTGCGGCAAGGTTTCTGCGATTCATCGAGCGAACTTTGCTCACCCAACATTCGCTCTGATTATATCGTTCATGACGGCGATGTAATCTTTTCATGGTCTGGAAGCCTACTTGTTGACTTCTGGTGTGGCGGCGACTGCGGTTTGAATCAGCACCTTTTTAAAGTCACCTCCACGAGATACGACAAATGGTTCTACTACGGCTGGACTCGTCATCACCTTGCCCAGTTTGTGGCTATGGCGGCTGATAAAGCAACGACGATGGGTCACATCAAACGTGAAGCCTTGGCAAACGCCGAAGTTCTAATCCCTGACGAGGACGGCTACCGAGAACTCGGTAGTCTGCTTGCTCCGATGTATGAGCAGGCGGTCGCATGTCGAGTCGAGAGCCGAAATCTGGCTCTTCTACGTGATTCCTTGCTTCCGCGCCTTATGTCGGGTGAACTAACGGTGTCGGAGGTGCCTTATGAATAAAACCCTGAAAGTTCCATTTGATGCACCGCTTAACGAGTTGGACTCCGAAGTTCAGACTTTCGGTTGCCGTCAGAAGAATCCCGATATCTGCGGCAACAACTCACTGCCCGACGTTTGCGCTTTTGCCACTGACGACTGTATTTGCCGTAAGCCGTCGAGGGCGTGGAAGCGACAGTATGAAATTCTCAAGGTTCAAGCCGCTAAATGATTGTTTAACCGCGCCTCCTGCCACTGTTAGAACACATTTTTAACCGAAAGGCAGGAGGAACATATGAAAGATAAGATAATTACAGAGATTCAGACAAGCATGGCGTCGGTGCTTAATCCGGCGCAACAGGAGGAATTACGGCGGGTACTGATGTACCACCTCCACAACGTGGAAGTCACGGAGCGCAAAGCCCCTAACCCACAGGAAACCGCCGAGAACGGAGGGTTGCTCGAAGTGTTTATAGCCGCAAAGAGAGTAGAAGGCTGCTCGGAGAAGTCGCTGAAATACTACGACTCGACTATACGGCAGATGACCGACAGCGTAAAGAAGCCCGTGCGGGAAATCGTCACTGACGATCTGCGGATTTACCTTGCCGACTACCAGAAAGAGCGCGGGTCCAGCAAGGTCACGATAGACAATATACGGCGTATCTTCAGCAGCTTCTTCGGGTGGCTTGAGGATGAAGATTACATCATAAAAAGTCCCGTCCGCCGAATCCACAAGATTAAAGCGGACAAAACCATCAAGGAGACATTCTCCGACGAGGGCTTGGAACTGCTCCGCGACGCTTGCGAGGAAGTCCGCGACTTGGCGATGATTGACCTGCTCGCTTCAACGGGAATGCGCGTCGGAGAATTGGTTGGCTTAAACCGTGAAGACATCAATTTCCATGAACGAGAGTGCGTGGTGTTCGGCAAGGGTAGCACAGAGCGTCTGGTCTACTTTGACGCTCGAACAAAAATTCACTTGAGGAACTACCTTGACGGCAGAAAAGACGCCAATCCCGCTCTGTTCGTATCGTTGACACTGCCCCGAGAGCGGCTGATGATAGGCGGCGTGGAAACGAGGCTGCGGGAAATCGGAAAGCGAGCCGATATGCAAAAGGTACATCCGCATAAATTTCGGCGGACGCTTGCAACGCGAGCCATTGATAAGGGAATGCCCATTGAACAAGTACAACGGTTACTTGGTCATGTAAAGATAGATACGACCATGTCCTATGCGATGGTCAATCAGACAAATGTGAAGAACTCGCATAGGAAATTCATCGGATAAGGAGGGGCGGAAAATGCCTCAAGGTTGGACGCCTACACGTATAGGCAACATATGTAAGACAAATCAGCGCACCTATTCGGTAGCGGAAAAGTGGCCGTTTGTTAATTACTTAGATACGGGAAACATTACGGAAAACCGCGTGGGTGATATACAGCACATCGTTATTGGGCAGGATATCCTCCCAAGCAGGGCGCGGCGTATGGTCGCCGTGGATGACATCATCTACTCAACTGTTCGACCAAATCAACGGCATTACGGCATCGTGAGGGATGTTTTACCGAACATGCTCGTGTCCACGGGCTTTACGGTTATCACGGTTGATAAGGAGAAAGCCGACAGTGACTTCCTCTACTACTATCTGACCCAGAGCGAAATCGTGGATAGCTTACACGCCATCGGCGAGCAGAGCGTTTCTGCGTATCCGTCAATCAAGCCCTCTGACATTGAGCGCGTCGAGTTAGATTTGCCGCCGCTCCCAGAGCAAGTTGAAATCGGTCGCACCCTTCGGGCGTTGGACGACAAAATCGCAAACAACACGAGGATAAACAATCATTTATCGTCGCCGAGGTTGGCTACCGACAACTCGCCGGACATTAGGCGAGGCAAGAGCGAATCCCGTATTTGTCGGAGCCGACGGCTTTCGAGGTGGTTCTGTTCAGAATGTGCGTAGACAGCCGCCACCTTATCGCAAAAGTCTTCGATGATGTCGTCGGGAGGGTCTACGACGGCAAACGAAAGCGTCTCGCTCGGTATCACACGTTGACGACTGCCCGTAGACCCTGTGATATGCGCCAACAAGAAGTCTGTGAAAGCGGGGCTGTCAATGACCGAGTAGTAGAAATCCTTGTGAGCGCGGTTCTTTGCCCGATAGACCATAAACTCGGTCGAGCAAACAGCGTGTCGGCTAATGCAATAAGGCCGCCAGATACGCTTCGTTGTCGGATTGAGTTTGGAAATCAAGAAGCAGTCTTTATCAACAATGTACTTGTTGCTCTTGATTTCGGATGCCGCCTCAAACACAGGTAAACGAGTTTCGTCGAAAGCGGGAATGCTGTAATGCTCCAAAATCGTGTCGGGACAAGATTGGGGATTGAGTGCTTTCGTACTCATCTCCACGACCTCACCAAGCGGGACTTGCCGCCAATCGCTAGGCATCTCCCCGCCGAACGGCTCGAAGTCCACGAACCACGACTTGAAAATAGCCTGTGCCATCTGCTCTAAATGATTGTTTAATTTACTGCCTTCGGGCACCCAGATATAGATACAGGAGGAGGTACACCCTATGGCATATACAGAAGCAAACTATGAAAATGCGGTTATTGAGGTGTTTCGAGATACCTTGGGGTATGGCTACGCTTATGGACCCGACGTAGCCCGCGACTACGCCGAACCGCTATATCTGGACGAGCTACTGCCAGCCCTGCGACGGATCAACTCTAAGTTGCCCGAATCCGCCTTGATCGAGGCAGTATATAAGCTGCGCAATTTTGAGGGCGGCACTATATTCAAGAAGAACGTTGATTTCATGGACTACCTTCAAAATGGTATATCTGTGAACTTCTTCGACAAAGGAGAACAGCGGGCGGCTTTGGTTCGGCTTGTGGACTATGAGAACGTAGACAAGAATACTTTCACCGCCGCCAACCAGTGGACGATTATCGAGAACAGCGAGAAACGGCCTGATGTTATCATGTTCTTGAACGGTTTGCCGGTAGTTCTATTCGAGTTAAAGTCTCCCTCCCGTGAGGAAACCGATGCTTCCGAGGCGTTCCTGCAACTGCGGAACTATATGCACGAAATACCATCGCTGTTCACTTATAACGCTTTCCTCGTAATGAGCGACCTCGCCATTTCCAAAGCTGGTACGATAACGGCGGGCGAAGACCGCTTCATGGAATGGAAAACGAAGGACGGCAGTTATGAGAATACGCAGTATGCCCAATTCGACACCTTCATTGAAGGAATGTTCAACAAAGAGCGGCTGCTTGACATCATCAAAAACTTCATCTGCTTCTCCGGCGACGCAAAAATTTTAAGCGCGTACCACCAGTATTTCGCCGTGCGGAAGGCTGTCGCTTCGACCGCTACCGCCACCGTCACGGACGGAAAAGGTGGTGTGTTCTGGCATACTCAAGGAAGCGGCAAGTCGCTGTCAATGGTTTTCTATGCCCATCTGCTCCAAGCTGCACTGAATTCCCCAACCATCGTCGTGCTGACCGACCGTAACGATCTGGATGATCAGCTTTTCGGGCAGTTCGCCAAATGCGCCAATTTTCTGCGTCAGACCCCGCAACAAGCTGAAAGCCGCAGCCACTTGAAAGAACTGCTCGCCGGACGGCAAGCAAACGGCATTATTTTTACCACGGCGCAGAAGTTTGAGGAGAGTTCAGAATTCCTATCAGATCGCCGAAACGTCATCGTCATGGCGGACGAGGCACACCGTAGCCAGTTCATCGACGAGCGAGTGGACAGCAAGACGGGACGCATTCAGAAATCCTTTGGTCTTATTATTCGCGAAAGCCTACCGAATGCAACCTACATAGGCTTTACGGGGACACCGATTTCAAGCAAAGACCGCTCGACTATCGAGGTGTTCGGCAATTACATCGACATCTATGATATGACCCAAGCCGTGGAGGATGGCGCGACCCGCCCAGTCTATTATGAGAGCCGAGTCATTCATCTGAAACTGGATGAAGATATTCTACATCTCATTGATGCTGAATATGACATCATGGCGCAGAATGCCGAGGACTACGCCATCGAAAAGAGCAAGAAGGAACTCGGCAAAATGGACTCCATCCTCGGTGCGGAGCAAACCATCACCGCGCTTTGCGAGGATATCGTCAAGCACTACGAAGAAAATCGTCAATATGAACTCACGGGCAAGGCTATGGTGGTCGGCTATTCCCGCGCCATCGCTATGGCAATATACCGCAAGCTGATCGAACTCCGTCCTGAATGGGCAGATAAAGTCGGCGTGGTTATGACCGAAAGCAATAAAGACCCTGAAGAATGGAGAAGCGTAATTGGCAACAAACGTCACCGAGACGCAATGGCAAAGCGGTTCAAAGACAACGACGACCCGCTGAAAATCGCCATCGTCGTGGATATGTGGCTGACAGGATTTGACGTTCCCTCGCTCGCAACGATGTATGTTTACAAGCCGATGACAGGTCACAACCTTATGCAGGCAATCGCACGTGTCAATCGGGTTTATGAGGATAAAGAAGGCGGCTTGGTAGTGGATTATGTCGGCATTGCGGGTGCTTTGAAACAGGCAATGAACGACTACACCAACCGCGACAAGAGCAACTACGGCGACACCGACATCGCAAAAACAGCCCTACCGAAATTCGTCGAGAAACTGGAAGTCTGCCGCGATCTTTTCCATGGTTTCGACTATTCCGGTTTTATGCGGTCAAACGCCAGTGACCTTTCCCGTGCTAAGGCAATCAGCGGTGGGGTGAACTTCCTGACGGCAATAGACAGACAACCACACAGATTTATGGAAGAGACGGTATCACGCATTGCCGAGCCATCGATAGGATATGGCGACACCACAAACCGCAAGGATGCTTTCATCAAAGAGGCTATGCTCCTGCGTCAGGCACTATCCCTTTGCCGTTCGCTACTGACTGCGGAACAGCGATACGAAGCTGCTTACTTTGAGGCGGTGCGAACTCTCCTAACCCGTATCACAGGAGAAGGCAAACCGCTGTCTTTGAAAGAAATAAATGCACGCGTCAACGAACTGTTGAAAGCAAGCATTCAAAGCGAAGGTGTTATTAATTTATTCTCGGACGTAGACACTGGCTTTTCCCTGTTTGACCCGAAGTTCCTTGACGAGATCGCCAAGATGAAGGAGAAGAACCTCGCCGTTGAGATTTTAAAGAAATTACTTGCTGAGCAGGTGTCCCTCTATCGCAGAACGAACCTCGTCAAGTCGGAGAAGTTCTCGGAAAGGCTCTCGCGGGCAATGAAAGCGTACCTGAATGGAATGCTCTCCAACGAGGAAGTCATTGCCGAACTGATGAAGATGGCGAAGGAGATGGCGACCGCCCAAGCGGAAGGTGACGCTATGGGACTGACTGATGAAGAGTTGGCGTTCTACGATGCATTAACCCGTCCAGAAGCGGTCAAGGACTTCTATCAAAATGAGGAACTCGTGGCGATGACCCATGAACTTGCCGATATGCTCCGCAGGAACCGCACCATCGACTGGCAAAAGAAAGAGTCTGCCCGCGCCGGCATGCGCCGGATGGTCAAAAAATTGCTAAAAAAGTACAAATACCCGCCGGAGGGTATGGAAGATGCCATTGCCACTGTTATTGGACAATGTGAGATGTGGACGGATAAATAAGGGAGGGCAAAGCGATGAACGCTTTCAAGAGCAATATCTACAAATACCTCGGCGGGACCTGTCAATACCTAATACCGCTGTATCAAAGAACATACAGTTGGGAGCGTGAGCAGTGCGCCCGTCTTTGGAGCGACATCGTAAACCTCCACACTACGCAAAGGGAGGGTCACTTCGTCGGATCGATTGTCCGCATTGACGAGGATTCCGCGGCGGGGTCTACCCTTGCAATGATTATCGACGGTCAGCAGAGGCTTACCACGCTGACTCTTCTTCTCGTCGCCCTGCGCGACTATGCGGCGACTCATTCAGACTGTGGTGTGAACCCGAACAAGATAACCGACACGCTGCTCTTGAACCAATATGAAACGGGAAATGCCAAATACAAACTGCTCCTTACGCAGTCCGACAGGGACGCGCTGATAAAGAAGATTGAGGGTGCGCCAATTTCCGACACCTTGAAATCTCGAGTGCTGGACAACTACGGCTTCTTCTCAGGGCAAATTGGAAAGGGCGAGATTGCACCATCCGATCTTTACGACGCCATCGGAAAACTGCAAATCGTGGACATCGTCCTCGACCGCCAGTATGATGACCCGCAGGCGATTTTCGAGAGTCTCAACTCCACAGGTATGGACTTGAAGGACTCAGACCTCATCCGCAATCATCTATTGATGGGTTTGGACTCTGCGACCCAGACGGATGTTTACAACAACATCTGGCGGCCAACGGAACTACTCTTTGACTACGAGCATCAAAGCGAGTTGCTGGACAACTTCTTCCGTGACTACCTCACGATGAAGCTGGGCAGGATTCCTCGCAAAAACGAGGTCTACAAAGAGTTCCGCGCTTACCACAACGGTAGTGGACTAACCATTCGCGACCTATGTCAAGACATCTACAGCTTCGCCAAGCACTATTCCGACATGTATTTTGTGCGGAGCGGCGACGCCGTGTTGAAATCGCTCTACGGCGATATGAAGGCAATTCGCATGGAGGTCGCTTACCCGTTTCTTCTGAAAGTGCACGACGATTGCGACAAGGGCTTGATAACCATCGAGGAACTGCGGGAAATCCTGCGGCTCTGCGTAAGCTACGTACTGCGCCGCGCCGTCTGCGACATTCCGACGAACTCCCTGAACAAGACTTTCGCCACAATGAAGAATGACATCAGACAGTTCGACTATCTGAACTCGGTAAAGGCGTTCTTTATCTTGCTCGACTCCTACAAGGAGTTCCCGAACGACAAGCGATTCCTCGATACCTTCCTGACGAGGGACATCTACCATATGAACCGCTGCGGTTATATCCTTGGGAGACTTGAAAACTGGGACAACAAGTCGGCAGTCAATGCGGAAAAGCTGACCATTGAACACATCATCCCGCAGAACCCGCACCTCTCCGCCGACTGGGTATCCACCCTCGGAAGCGACTGGGAGGAGAT
>JAHDPS010000272.1 GCA_018434225.1 Bacillota bacterium | reverse complement strand
GCCCCCGGCTGTCTCCGCGTTGGTCAGTGGTTCCCTTTTGTCCAGGTCGAGGAGGCAGATCAGATCCGGCACAGTGAGAACGACCTCGCCGTCGCCGTTTTTCATCAGTAAGTTCTCGTTCTTGAAATCTATGCTCCTGACCTGGCCCGTGTATTCCCCCGTTCCCAGGATCGTCGTAGTCCCAAAATCGAAACCTGCTTCGGTCTTGACCTCGACTCTCTCGATGGTCCCTCGGAAAACCTCTTCGCATTCAACTACTGCCTTAACCGCCTCGGCCGCGTCGAGATTCGCTTCCTTCGCCCCGGCTATAGCGGAGCCTATCGCGCGGCACCGCTCGATCGATCCCGGGGCGAGCTTATCGATGATGTCCCTGCCGTCAACCACCCAGGTGCAGAACGCCGCCGACATGCCGTACGCAACGGATATGTGCCGGGCGATGTTCTCCGCGGAGTGATGGTCCCTCGGATCGTTAATATACGCGACCATGACGTCCCCGTTCCGGCCGGCCATGACCAGAGGCGTCGGCGGTATATCGAAAATAGGGTACAATCCAGTGGCGAGCTCGGGGACGGCCCGGCCGTTGCCATCGCCGTCTACGAACGGCACGTCGTTCACCATGGCGACGTACATGGGAACCATCGTATTAAAGCTCCCCGGCCATGACATACTTGAGGTTCTTCCCGCCTAAAAAAGCCACCCTTTTCATCATTTCGTACGCGTCCACCGCTTCGGGGCCAAAGTGCGTTTCCTCCATGGCCCTGGGCGCGCCGATACCGGCGACCATGACCGCGCAATCGCCGGGCCCCATTTCCTCCGGAGCCACCATGTTCAACTCGACATCGCGCCTTGACGCCGCGTCGGACAGGAGGCGCAGACCGTCCTTCATGGAACCGCCGCCCCCGGCCCCAAGCAGCGTGGCGCCGTAGATGATATGCTTCAGGTCTTTCTCAACCAGGGTCTTTGCCACGCTCAAAACCTCCTAACGGTTAATGCCGCGTTCGCGCCGGCCTCATGGGATGCGCCCTGCCGACACGAGTTGCCACTGCGCCCCGCAATGCGCCTCTTTACAGCAGGATCTTCCCATCCCGGATTACGGCCTTGCCGTCGATCATCAGGGTGGGCGAGAGGACCACTCCATCGACGTGAATGGGCGCCTTGACGTCGCCTCCAAGCGATTTGTTGTCGCCGAAGGCCAGGTGCACGGTACCGAGGACCTTTTCGACCTCCAGGAGGCTGCCGGAGAGGCCCGCCCTCTCGTTCGTCCCAATTCCGAGCTCCGCCAGGTTCCTTGCGTTCCTGTCCCGGGCCTCCTCTATCATGCGGCTGAGTTGTCTCGCGGCCTCACCACCCTGGATATCCTTCACTTCTCCCTTTTCCACAGTGACCGTTATCGGTTCGTCCAGTACCTTGACGCCGGCCATCGCGCCGTCGATAACGATCCTCCCGTCCGCAAAGCCCTCCACAGGCGATACGAAGGCTTCGCCGGCGGGCAGATTGCCGAAGGCCCCGGGTTCGCGAAGCATGCCGGTATCTGCGTGCCCATCCCGGCCATCGATGGACATGGTAATATCCGTACCGGCCGGGGACACAACGCGGGCGGTCTTGCCCCCGCTCAGGGCTTGCGCAACCCGCTGGCTGAGCTCGGCGATCTTACTGTAGTCACCGCTCATGGTCCTCTCCATCATCTCTTCCGTGATGCCGGGCATGCTCGCTATCCTGGCACCCGCCTTGCTCGCCTCGCGCCGCGCGTCCGTGTGGGAGAGGGACTTAGTCGTTGGCGCGATCACGACGCAGGCCGACTTCATCGCCGCGGCCACGGGTCCGGGCGGTTCCTCGCCATGCAGTTTGCGCTCGAGGATCTCCAGGAGCATGGCCTCTGCGCCGGCATCACGGCTCACACCGTACAGAGATTCTCCGATCCGGCGCGACCCGGCGTCCACGATGATGAGGACGCTCTCCCCCTCCTTGACCCCCATGCAGTCCAACACTACGCTCTCGCTAGCCTTGCGCAACGACACCGAGACACCCCCTATGGCTTGCATCTATGGTGTCAGCTGGAAGCCCCTCCGCCCAAAGGCGATCATCGTCCTTACACCGAGCAATATCATCGCCGTCGCGACTATGAGGGCCGCCGCCATGGCTCCGGCTCCGGCCGCATAGTATCTGGAGGGGGCCATCACGAAGTACGCGCACCCGAAGCTGAGAGGGATCCAGGCAGTCTCGACGACGACCTTGGCCGTGCCTTTGTCGCCTTTAACCCCCTGGTACCTCGCGTACGCGATCAGCCCCGCGACGATGGGTCCCAGGGCTATGCCGGTGTATAATCCCCTCGTTCTCGGCAAACTCGGAAAGAAACCCACTACAATCTCCAGAAGGCCCAGTAGTATGGAGAGTCTGGGCACGTTAACCCTGTACCATTCCAGCTCGGGGCATTCCATGAAAACGGCTCCTCCCATCTTCGATCCCCCTTTTCATAAGGATGAAGTAGCAAGGATCGTCGAGCGCGGGGTCACCGATCAGAAGCCGTCGGCGGCTTCGGTGTACGTCCCCGTCCTGTAATTGATGCCGGTCTTCTCCGCGAGGGCCGCCAGGACTGTATATACGACCAGCCCGATCAGGATCGAGTTGAGTCCCACTGCGCCCGGAAAGTACGGGGACAGCAAGGTGCCCGCAACCCAGGAGATTATTCCGACCCAGTTCCACCTGGAATATACCGTGCCCTCGCCGAACTCGTACCTTCGATAAGGATCCCGTATCCCCATGATCAGGGGTTTGACAATATAGTAGTCGGCCATGACGACGCCGGCGATCGGGGGCAGGAACCTTCCCAGCTGGCTCAGGAAGTTCATGAACGGGTCGGCGCCGAAAAAGCCGGCGCCGTCAATCCGGCGAACACCGCACCGATGCCGCCCTGGACGAGGACCATTTTCGACCTCTTCACCCTCATCGCGTTCGCGAAAGCGAGGGACCCGTTGTACAGGTTGTTGTCATTCGTGGTCCACTGGCCCAACACCACCAGTATAAGGGCTCCCAGGCCCATGCCCAGGTGGGCCATCGCCTGGACGACATCGCTCTGTGGCGTGAGCAGCGTTAGCATTCCGGCGGCGAGCATGAGGAGGGGTTGGAGTAGGAATACCTGCCAGAACCAGGCCCATGCCCCCGCGGCGGGAGTCACGGCGAACCTCGAGATATCGGGCGTGATCGTGGCGCCGGCGATGTACATCCCGATAATGGCCGTCATCGCCTGCGACATAGTGATTGGAGCGGCCGGGGTGGTGGAGGCCGCGGCGGCGAAACCACCCGCCTCCGAGACTGCGGCGTATGTTCCCGCCGCGAGCATGATCGCCATGAGCGGAACTGCGAGGTAACTGAGGAACGCTATCCCTTTATAACCGTAGTATGCCGTCAGGCACATCATCAGCGCGCCCCAGACAGACGACACCGGGGCGGTGGCTATCCATGGGGCGGTGCCGAAAACCTCGCGAATCATGGTCTCGAACACAGTACCGAACAGAAACGCTTGAATGAAGAACCAGCCGATACCGCAGCCGATACCACTGACGGCCACCCCCGCGATGATCGATCCCATCCGCCCGAATGAATGGCGCATGATCACATAAGTGGAGGTCCTGGTGCGCCCCCCGATGACCGCTGTGAGAAAGCCGATCACTCCCAATACGAAAGATCCCGCTATCGAGGCAATGGCCATGTCGCGAAGGTTCAGGCCGTTCCCGAGCGCCGCGCCGCCATAGAGGACCGCGACGCAGATCAACACGCCGGTGAACACCAGGAACATCCCGAAAAAGGATTTGGTGTCGGTTTCCGGCACCCGAACATTTGAATAATCGCCGGACTGGTCGCGTCGCAAAACTGCGGACTCAGCCTCAGCCATGTTTTCTGTCCCCCCTATTCACGACCTCCTCGATCGGCCTGTGCTCGATGTCGAACCCGTAGTGAGCGGGGCCTACCGCTGCAACGCCCTCTTTCGTGGCGAAGGCCCTTCGCTTTCTCACGCCGACCACCGCGACATCTTCGCCCTCCGACAGCATGGGATTGGTGATCGGCTCGCCTGTCCCGGCCTGGATCACCTGTATGATATCGGGGCTGGTGACATATGGCTTCCCGTCCAGCCATGAGATGTGGTTCTCATTCTTGAACCATATCTTGAATTCGTGTCCCGCGAACTCCCCCGAACCGCTGATCGTATGGCTGCCCCAATAGTAGCCCTGCTTGTCTTCCCATTCCTTTCTGCTGACCTTGCCGCGGAACAGCACCCAGGCGTTCAATGCCTTCGCGACCGCGGCGGCCGGGTCGTCACCGCGCTCCCTGGCTTCCCTCAGGGTTTTCCCGACCATCATGCTCTCGGAGACAGGGCCGCGAATCAGGAGCTCCTTCAACTACCTTCCGCTCATGACGAAGGCAGTCTGCCCGACCAGGCCGAACGCGACCGTGCTTATTGCCTTGCCCAGGGCCTCGGCGCATTCATGATTGCGGACCCTCTCTATGAAGGCGACGTTTCCCCACTCGTCCACGCTCGCCATGGGTGTCAATTGCTTGCCCGCCATCGAGGGCGTGATCTGGACAATCTCCGGGACGGCCCTCCCCGCATAATCCCCATCCACGACCTTCTTCCCCAACCTGGCCGCCGCGTCTATCGGAGCCGACGTGTTGAGACCGCCGAGTTCCACCGGAACGATCGCATCGACGGTCTTCCCGAGGAATCTCTCCAGCGCCTTGACCGTCTCGGGGAGCACCCGTTCTATCTCTCTGGTCGTAAGGCCCATAGCCTTCATCCTGGCCTCCACCTCGGGTGTACGAGGGGCGATCGACCCCATGTAGAAACAGGTGCAGACCGTCACATCATCGGGCAATTCATCCACGTCAGCCAGCTCGATCTCGCCGATATCTTCTATAGTCTCTTTCAGGAATCGTAACCCCTTGACTGGATCCCCGCCACCTCCCGTGCTGAAGAAGGTAACCCCTCTGACCAGGTCCTCTACTTCCTGTACGGTTCTTATCAGCCTCGGCATTGGAGTGCTCCCTCCTTTTCGATCGGGTTCGTAAGATCGGTTTCGCTCTTCTCCGAACCGGATTCGCCCCCCTTTGTGCAGTCAACCACAAATTGGCCGGAAACATTGGCTCTCCTGACTAGAGCGGTCCTCGAGGCTACGTCGAATAGAGTATGAGCATTGTCGGTGGATGGGAGTAAGCGAAGTGGGAGCAGGTAGAGTGGGCGCAGGTGGATGGGGCGGCGCGCACGAATCGCGCAGAATGGACAATCGAGGCGGCCCCTGGAACGGACCGCCTCAATCGACAGAGGACATAGAACGGGTTCTCCTTACACGCTCCCGCTAGTCGCGCTCGATATGCTCGGGACCGAGAACCACCGGCCTCCACTCATCCGGCTTCACCCTCTGCATATACTTCGCGTACGCGTAGAGCAGCGCTCCCAGCGCGAAGTATCCTCCCAGCACCTTCAACGAGGCTACCGATATCTGGGATATCGAAGCCAGCATGACCCATATCGTGAAGAGGAACGAAAGACCGCCCATGATCATGCCGTGCTGGACCTTGAAAGGCCGATCCCACTCGGGTCTCGTCTTCCTGAGTCGCAGGAAGGCGAGCGAAACCATCATGTACACGAGGCCCGCCACGAACGAATAGACGGTGTACATGTATTCCACCCATTCGGGCGGAGCGACCACGGCGAAGTACACGGCGAACGCGACTACGACAATGTTCGCGTACATCGGCTGGCCCTGCTTGTTCAATTTCGTCAAGAATCCGGGCAACTGGCGCTGTTCCGCGGCGCCGTATAGCGTCCTCGCGGCCGCCAACCAGAATCCGGTCAGCGTCGTGAGGGTGCCCAGGATGCCGACCGTCACCAGCAGAGCGGCCAGGTAGTGTTGGCCGATGAGGTCCGCCACTCTCGGGTCCACGATGTCCACCTTGGCGATCCAGTCGAGCGACACGATTCCGGCGTTGGCGACGACCGCCAAGCCGTATACAACGAACGTGAGCAGAGTCGACCACATGTATGCCTTCCACTGATCCTTGCGGGGGAAATTCGCTTCCTCGGACAACTGCGGGATCATATCGAATCCGATGTACTTAAAAACCAGTATCCCAACGGCGGCACCGAAGCCGGGCAGCCCCTTGGGGAACCACGGAGTGAGGTTCGAGTATTGCCACTCAGGGCTCATGACGAACACGACGCCCACGAACACGCCGACCAACACCATGGACCAGAACAGTACGTTCTGCCACTGACCGAGGGAGCCGACGCGGAAGTTGCTGATTACGTACCAGGCGAACAGCATTATCAACGACATATACTTTATCTGCTCGAAGCCCAGCGGGTAGTAATACTGTATCATGGTGACTATGCCATAGGCCACGTTCGGCAGGGCGAACAAGTACAGCAAAAAGAGCGCCCAGTTCAGGAACCAACCGACATCCCAGCTGAAGGCGTTCGAGACCCACACGTTTTCTCCGCCGGCCAACGGCAGCATACTCGACATTTCCGAGTACACGAGCGCGAGCGGGATGACGAGCACCCCGGTCGTCAACAGCGCCCATACGCTTCCACTGCCGCTCAACTCGAACCAGTACTTTATCTCGACCATCCAGGCGGCTATCATTCCGCCGGCCGCCATGGCTACCACCTGCCACAGGGTCAGCTCTCTGCGGAGTTTACTTGCCACACTGTACCCCTCCTATGGAATTATGCGTTCGAGGAAATGTGCTGAGATTCATCCGTCCGGCGCTGATGCGGTCATAAACTACCGCTCAATAGCTTGATCGTGTCGTTTGCGCTCATGATCTCACAATATATCTTGTTCATTATCCTGAGTTCCGCGTCGTGAAGCTGTTTATCGCCCGCGGCGCAGCAATCTTCCACTAGGATCACGTTGAACCCCTCGTCCGCGAGGCTCCTGACCGAAGAAGCGACGCACTGATCAGTGACTATGCCCGTCGCCACAACACACTCAATGCCCATATTCCTGAGGAGGTGAACATAATTGGTGCCCGTCACCACACTATCAGTCGTCTTGTGTACGACTATCTCGTCGGGCAGCGGCTTCAACTCGTCGATCATTTCGGCGGCATACGTTCCCATCGGCACAAGGATATTGTTCCACCCGGATTTCCTCTGGACCGGAGACCTATCGCGGCCGTCGCTGTGGTGACACGCTATCGCCGCGAACGTGACCTCCATCTTGTTCTTCCTGAAGAAATCGAGCAGCCTCACAGTGTTAGGAACGACCAGGTCGTCCAACCGATCGTGGTAGGGTATCCATTTGTCCCACTCGCCGAGCTCTTTCAGCTTGACGCAATCCCCGAAATCGCGAAGTATAAACTGCTTTTGCATGTCGATTATCAACAGCGCGGTCTTCTTGGGATCTACCTTCAACGTGGCTTCACAGGGTTCGGATTCGTAATACAGCGATTCGTACTTGTTCTCTGGCACCCAGATTATCCTCCTTTTCGCGAGATTGCTGTGAAACAGGATATCCCTCCCTTGCGAAACGACTTCTGCCGGGCATCTGTTAGCGCAGCCGCTGCGCGCACCCGAATGCCAGCTAGCCATACGCAAGAGTCATACCAATCGGATGGCCCTCAATGTGGGGTTTTTCGGTGGGGTTTTTCGCCCATCCGGTTCGCCGGTTTGCCACACACGTCAGAGGGGTTGTCACACCTGGCAACGGACAATTATAATTCCTCTTAGGGGGTGTCGCCGTGACTCTCCTCGAATCGGCGCATACGGACATAGAACTACTCATAACCGTCCTGTCAAAGGCTCTGGGCCTGGAATTGGCCGTATTCGACAATCAGGGCCGCCTCGTGACCAGCACGGTGACTTACCTGCAGCACAAGGGCCATGATACCCATACTCGGTTCGTAGAGGGGGTCCTGGCCAGCGGAAATGTGCTCGCCTTCGAACCGGGCCACATGGATTTGTGCGCCGGTTGCCGTTTCCAGGACAGGTGCCCCGCGACCGCGGAAATCCTGCAATCCATCGGGGCGGAGAGCCCTCATCCCCTGGGAGTGCTATCCCTGTCCTCCTTCACCGACGAGGGCCGAACCCGCCTGACACAACATCGCGACATGTTTCTAGGTATGCTGAGAGAGACGTGCAAACTCATCGCGGCCATAGTCGCTCACGAACAACCGGAATGCCCGAGGGTACGGCGGCTCGAATGGGGTTCCCTCGTGTCCTTCGAAGACATCAAGGGGGACAGCAGGGCGATATGCGCCCTCAAAGAGACCGCTCAGCACGTGGCGCGAGGTCCTTCGACCGTCCTCCTGATGGGCGAGACGGGCACAGGGAAAGAACTGTTGGCGCGCGCAATCCACAATCGCAGCCCGCGCGCGGACGGCCCTTTCGTGGCCGTCAACTGCGCGGGAATCCCGGAAACCCTGCTTGAAAGCGAGCTATTTGGGTACGAGGAAGGCGCTTTCACCGGCGCGAGAAAGGGCGGTAAGCCCGGCCGGCTGGATCTCGCACAGAAAGGCACCTTGTTCCTGGATGAGATCGGCGATATGCCCCTGCACCTCCAGGCCAAGCTGCTCAGAGTCCTGCAGGAACGCAGCATAGAACGAGTGGGCGGCACGGGGCCCATTCCGATCGACGTTAGATTAATCGCCGCGACGAACAAGAATATCGAAGATCTGGTGGATCGCGGGCTCTTCCGGCAAGACCTGTATTACAGGATCAACGTGATACCGCTCAGCATACCGCCCCTGAGGGAGCGCCCCGAGGATATCGAAGTGCTTGCGTCCTTTTTCCTAACTAAGTACAGGCAGGCGGTCCGCGGCCGGGCGGCCGGATTCACCCAAGTCGCGATGGATTGCCTGAAACAATACAGCTGGCCCGGCAATGTCCGTGAACTCGAGAACGCCGTGGAATACGCCACGAACATGGAAACCGGCCCTCTTGTCGAGCGGGAACACCTCCCGCCCAGGTTGAGATCAGTGCCGCTCCGCGTCGACAATCCCGTTTCCCTGGAAGAACGGGTGAGAGACTACGAGAGACGCATCATAGGCCAGACTCTCGACAAGTATGGCTGGGACCTGAACGGGAAGGCGGACGCGGCCCGCGAACTCGGCATCGGGATAAGGACGCTGTACCGCAAACTCGCCGAAAAGGAGTAGCCCCCGCCCTCGGCTCCCCCGCCGCTTGTGTGTGCCATACTGGACCGGCATCCTGAGCTGCCAATCCTGTGCCGCCACCCTGGACCCGCCCCCGCCCCCCGAATCTGTCAGCAGTGGCAATCCGTTTGCCGCCGGCGGCAACACTCCGGGGGATAGCCTTCTCGATCTCCAGCAGGCGCGTTT
>JAHDPS010000139.1 GCA_018434225.1 Bacillota bacterium | reverse complement strand
GAGCGGGACGGCTGAACGGACGTCATGGATCAGGGACATTCGACGTCACACAAAGACCCACGTGTATCCCGAGAACTTCGTCAGCCTGCTCGAGGATGCCCTCAAGGGCCTGGGGGCCGAGCAAGGACGGATTGGCATTGAATCGGGCCCGGAACTCATGGTTCACCTTCCCGTCGCATTCCTCGACGCGATCCGCGCGCGGTTCAACAAAGCGCAGTTCGTGAGCGGCGCAGTCCCTATCTGGGAAACCCGGAAGTACAAGTCGCCACTCGAAATCGAGCGCGTGAAAAAAGCCGCCCAGTTGGCGGACAAGGCCCTCCAGGCGCTGAAGGACGCCATGACCGTGGGGACCACGGAGATCGAGATGGCCAGGATAGCCAAGATCGCGATGTTAGAGGGAGGCGCGGATACTTACAGCTTCATCAATTTCCGAGCCGGACCCGAGCGATACCACATGTCTGACACGCTCCCCCAGGAAAGGCCCCTACGCAACGGGGACGGCGTGATAATCGACTTCGGAGCGATGTTCAAGGGATACGTATCCGACATGTGCCGTACCGCCTTCGTCGGAGGAGCCAGCCCCGAACAGGAAAGATACTATAATATCGCTCTCAGGGCCCAGAAAGCCGGGATACAGGCCCTCCGTCCCGGGGCAAAGGTCAAGGACGTATATCAGACGGTGGCCGAAATCATGAAGGAAACCGAGATCGACGAGCCTCTTGGGATGTGTGGCCACAACCTCGGGCTTGAGATCCACGAGCCCCCGATCCTCACTTACGAGGAAGACACCGTGTTGAAGCCGGGCATGATCATGACCGTGGAGCCCTGGATTCGGGACCCCGACAACGTCGGGATGATCGCAGTCGAGGATATCGTGCTGATCACCGAGGACAAACCCGACGTCCTGACGAGCTTCCCCAAAGAAGACATGTGGATCGTGAAGTGAACTCGCAGTCCTTAATCTGGCAAAGGCGGTGAAGGATCCGTGTTAGCGGAAAAGCGAAGGGAATTCGTGATTACGGCGGTGGTTTCCCTGGTGTTCCTATTGGCCACGATCCTGCTTGTATCCCAGCTCGGGCTCGGCCCGGGCCTCATAGGCCTCTACGCAGTGATAATCGGTCTAGTAGCCGTGCAGTCCGCGCTGACCGTATGGGAGGGCGCAGTCACCCTGAAGGCGGAAACGTCCGGCAAAGGGCCCC
This sequence comes from Bacillota bacterium, assembly GCA_018434225.1. Taxonomy (GTDB): domain Bacteria; phylum Bacillota; class Sulfobacillia; order JABLXB01; family JABLXB01; genus SM1-B181. The sequence goes on along the minus strand of JAHDPS010000139.1, from coordinate 12,973 downwards.
GGGATTGACGTCTATTCTCATGAATTCGACGAGGAAAAGGACTCCCTTTAGGAGGGGATGCATGTGACTCTGGGCGTTCTTATCGGCTACTTCGCATTGATGCTCCTAATCGGCTGGCTCGTGGACAAGTACTTGATCAAAACCGCGCAGGATTACTGGATAGGCGGCAGGAGCCTTGGGTTTCTAGTGAGCTGGGGCACAGTCATGGCGACCTTTGTCAGCGGCGCCACTATGCTTGGCTACATGTCTACGTACTACTCCAAGGGCGGATTCGCTTCGGCGTGGATGCTTCTAGGGACATTCAGCGGTTGGTTCCTCATACTGGTATTCTTTGTGCACAAGGTGCGCCGCACGAACTTCGTCACCATGGGCGACCTGTTCGAGGACAGGTACGGCCCTCATGCCAGGCTTCTGGCAGTGGTGATCATTCTCTACGTGCAGATCGGATACATGTGCATCCAGAGCATCGGGATGGGGACGGCGCTCTCGGTCATATTGGGATGGCCGATTAATATAGGCATTTTCGTCGGATCCGCCGTCACGGTGGCATATACCCTGATGGGCGGCTATCTGGCGGTGGCCTGGACGGACCTCATCCAGGGCCTTCTCATTCTGGTATCAACCATGCTGGCCGTGCCCATGGCCCTCAACCTGGTTGGCGGGTTTGCAGGCCTGAGAGAGGGCCTTCTGGCCAATGCGCCGTTCTTCTATGACACAACCGCCAACGGCGCCTTCGGACTCAGCTACGCGTCGAAGATGGTGCTCATGTTCGGATTGGCGAACTACGCCTATCCGGCGCTGTTTGTCCGGCTCTATTCGGCCAAGGACGAGTACACCGCAAGGAACAGTTACCTGCTCACAGGCGTAGTGCTCCTCCTCTTCTACATCTCGGCGTACGTCCTGATGGGATGCGTACGGTTGCTGATGCCACAGATCGATCCCAAGATGGTGGACGCCATCTGGCCTCTCGCCGTCAAAAGCCTGTTCCCGCCGTTGGCTTCCGGAATCTTTCTGGCTGCCATAGTGGCAGCCGTCATGTCGACGAGCGATTCGGTCCTTCACGTTGCGGGCACCACGGTGGCAAGGGACCTGTACTACCGGATGAACCCCAATGCGAGCGAGAAGACGCTCGTGTCGGTGAGCAGGTGGAGTATCCTGATAATAGGCCTCATTGGCATGGGGTTGTCCCTGATGAGGCCGGCCGCTATGTTCACCATCACGGTCTTCGTCTGGACGTACATCACCGTCGGCCTCGCGCTGCCTCTCATGGCGGCCTTCTACTGGAAGCGAGCCACCCAGACGGGGGCTATAGCGAGCTCCGTATGCGGCATGCTGGTCACGTTGGTGTGGTTCCTGCTGAAGAAGCCCTTCGGGGTGGACGAGTTCTACCCGGGTCTTCTGGCAGCCCTCCTTGGGCTGATCATAGGATCCCTGGTTACGGCGCCACCTCCAGAAAGCATCGTAGACCGGTACTTTGCGCCTGGGATGAGCTTCAGGAGACCGCCCAGCGAGAGCCCTTTTGAGGGAGGGGCCTGACCCCAATCGGGCGTCTTGGGGAGAGTCGTGAAGGAACGCAGTCGGGTTGACTGAGGCCCTTCATGACTCTCCCGACTCGACCCATCGCTGAGAGGAGTGTGTACGTATTGCGCGCGAAATGGCTAAGGTTGCTGCCCGTTGTCGTCGTCCTGGCGATTCTGCTGGGCTCCGCGACTTCGCAGGCCGGCGGGGCCCTTGTGGTGCAGCGATACAAATCATCGTATGAGTTGACATCTGACACTGACATATCCGTTTCCCATTCACTGGAGATTGGCAACACTGGAGAAATCCAGGTGCCGGAACTGGCACTGCAATATGGCTCCGGCGTCTGGTCCCAGGCCCAGGACATCCTGGTCACAAGAGATAAGAAGCCGATAGACGCTACGCGTACAGACAACGGGCTTGTCGTGGCCCTGGAACCCTCGTTTGCCCCCGGCGAGACGACCACCTTGACAATCGAGTATGTATTGAAGGGCATAGTCTCTCTAGAAGGACAGCGATTGACGGCTGTAATGGGAGCATTCACGCCGCCCGGCCCCATATCGAGTGACGGGGACAGGGTCGAATTCGGAGTCAAGTACCGTGATGACTTGAAGACAATAGATACATTCCCAATGAACTACACCTCGGTGGAGTCCGTCCAGGGCGCGAGGATCACCCATTACAGAACGAGCGTTATGCCCCAAACGATACGGTTTGTCTGGATGCCCGAATCCGCCCAGACCGGCCTCACAACGGGCGCGATCACGAACATAGCGATCATTGCAGTGTTCATACTCCTGGTAGCTATAGTACTCTACGGCTTGTCGAAAGGAAGGAAGAAACCGCAGGCGTGACGGGAAGGGGTTTTGAGCCAGTAGCGGGACACCAAGACCAGGACAAGGGGGATGATATCGAAATGGCCGGGCAGATACTAGTCGTCGGCATCGTCGGAAGCCCAAGGGACAAGGGGAATACTGAGATAATGGTGGCAAAGGCCCTTGAGGGCGCGGCCAGCGTGCCTGGAGTGACCACAGAGATTGTGACGATAGCGAGGAAGAAGATATCTCCCTGCCTCGACTGCGGTCAGTGCCATAAGAAGGAATGCACGTGCGTCATCAAGGATGATTTCCAGCCCATCTTCGACAAGTTCTTGCGCGCGGACGGGGTAATCATCGGCAGTCCCGTATATCACATGGGGGTCACCGCCCAGCTGAAGGCCCTGCTCGACAGGCTCGGGAACAGCCTCTGCGCTACCAGCAAATCGTGTCCCTCGCGCCCCATGAAAGCCGGAGGGGCCGTGGCCCAGGGTATGAATCGTTTCGGTGGGCAAGAGTTTACACTGCAGACCATCCTCAATTCGTACCTGATGCTGGGATCCGTCGCAGTCGCCGGGGATAGTCCCTTCTCTTACATAGGTGCCCCCGGGAGCACCTATGGCTCGGACTCCCGGACGGCGATCGCCGAAAACGACGCGGCGATGGATTCCGCCCGCAACGTCGGAATCAGGGTTGCGGAAGCGGCGAAGATCATCAGGGCGGGTATCGATGCCCTTAAGGATGAGATCCCGCAGGAATACCGGAACAGACCCAACATCGACTGAAGGATGGGGAGCCACCCGGAACACCGGACAGCGAAGGGGCAATATCCCTGAGGGACTCCAGGGTGGCCCTCGGAAGGGGGACTCGGCTGTATGGCATTGCGACCGCACCATATCGGCATCGTGGTGGACGACCTCCAGGAGGCCCTGCGTTTCTACACTACTGATTTGGACTGCAGGCAGGTCACCGGTACATTCGTCATAGATAGGCCGGATTACGGGGTGAAATACGCCTTCGTCGGGGCCAAGAACGAGGGCGGGATGTTGATTGAACTGCTGGAGCCCATGAGGGGCGATTTGAAGGAGCAACTGAGGGAGAAGGGGCCGGGCGCCATATGCGAACTCTGTTTTGTAGTGGATGACATCGAGTCCTTCTACGATCAGATGAAACAGAAGGGCATTATAATGGAGGATAGAAACGGCCGGCCGCTCACCACCCGCAAGTACGACAAGATGGAGGCCACCGGCAACAAGGCCGCCTATCTACCTCGGGAAGCAGCCCAGGGTACCTGGGTGGAGATACTGGAGCAGTCTGGAACGAAATACTAGCCGCCGACGACGGCGGACGGGGATTCATCCGGACGTGCGCGGGAAACAACTCGGCGAACAGTGCATATTGACAGCGATGATGCTCCGGTAGACCAGTCTGCCGGAGCATCGCGGTTCTATCTTCAATGAAAGGGCAAGTCTAACAGCAACAATACTCATTCAAAACACGCTTCTGAGACGGAGAAGCCGTTCTTCCGTACATCAGCGCTGATCCAGCAGATATTGTGGTGTGCAAATGTACTCTTCACCCCCCACGAACAGCCTACGACACCTCGTTCATTATGACTAGTCAGGCCCTTAAGCATAGTTGGCTGCCAACGATTACCATTGTCATTTTGTGTTAATTGAGATATACTATATAGTAGCTCATCTACCATGTGTAGAAGGAGTAACGGTGTCGTCCCACACGGGGCGGCATCCGTCTTTTCAAGACTTCTCGTAACTCCTCTGTAGTTTTCGCCTGGCATGAGAGTACTTGACACAATAGGCCGTCAGCAATAGAGCGTGGTTGTGCCGCAAGATTAGGACCACGACATAATCAACGTCTTCAAACCAGATTAATACTCGCGCACTTCCCTGACGCTTTTCATGCCAGCATTTCACTCTACTGTCGGAGGCATGCTCAATAATTGGCTTCGGCCAGCGAATTCGCTCAGATCGGCGCAAGTCTACCTGAGAGCTTGACCTGTAGACCTGAACGGTGGAGCCTAAACCTAGATCCTGCTGTGTGACAGGGGCAGAAAACTTGGATTAATCCCGATTACCTATTGACTACGTATGACTGTACGTACATAATGGATTCAGGAGGCAGGGGCATGAAGGACTACTCATCCAGGGAACTGATACAGATACTAGAGCGGGACGGCTGGCAGCTGGCCTACGTATCAGGAAGCCACCACCAGTATAAGCACCCAGCCAAGCCCGGGAAGATAACAGTCCCGCATCCCCGGAAGAGTCTCCCGTTCAGAACCGTAAAGAGTATCTTCAAGCAAGCAGGGATAGAGAAGTGAGGAGGCTGCTCTCAATGGCCGACAAGAAAGAGCGATACGTATTTCCGGCAGTCTTCGACTATGATGCCGATGGCATCTCTGTAGAGTTTCCTGACCTTCCTGGATGCCTGACCTGCGGCGATACTCAGGAAGAGGCGCTGAATATGGCCCGTGAAGCCATGTCTCTCCACCTGTATAGCATGGAGGAGGACGGCGACGAGATCCCTGAGCCAACTCCCGCCCACAAGATCCAGGTAGCCGATAGCCAGGCCGTGGTGCTCATTGACGCCTGGATGCGCCCGTTCCGTGACGAAATGCGCGAACGAGCAATCAAGAAGACGCTGAGCATACCGAAATGGCTGAACGACTTGGCCGAAGTGAACCATGTAAACTTCTCGCGCGTTCTCCAGAACGCTCTGAAGGAATACCTCGGCGTGTCTGAACCCAAACCCGAGCACTAACCGGAGAGGGCCGCAATGGGCGATAGTACGCTCAGCGGCCCCATCAGCCCCCACAGAATTGACTCCCCAATAATGTCAAGCCGGTGCGGAAGGTGAACAGTAAGCTCGACCGGCCGAGTGCGCTTGGACCGTAGCGGAAAACCCCGCCGTCGCTACGCTCCGACTGGTCGGGACTTTCCGGACTGGGTGGACAAGACTTACCGGACTACGTGGACGATATCGCCGGAACACGCACGTATCGAGACGGCCATGAATGTCTACGGTCATGTGCTGCCCGGCATTCAAGACGACGTTGCCGATAGAGTAGAGGATCTCCTGGGGTTATCGCCGGACGCTGGATTCCCAAAAGATTCTTACTCGACCGTTCACTGAGGATTATGTCGCCAAATAGAAGAGCCGCAATCATTTGCGGCCCTAATATTTTCTATGGTGGGCGGTACAGGACTTGAACCTGTGACCTCGTGAATGTGAGTCCCTTTTAGGCCTTTTCCCCCAGTTTTTCCGAGTTGCCATGAGACTACTCCAGCACTGCTCACGTGGTAGTTTCGCCTGCTTCCATGTCTAGCGAGTTGCCCCGAAATCTCCCCTTTGCGGCGGAGTCCGCACACAATATGCACACAAATGATGAGGGCAAAACCCCTGCCCGTTGCGCCAAACGTAATGCTGCAAGAGAACTAGATCGCCTGGGGCTTTTGAAATTACACGACACCCCCCAAGAGGTTGCCATTTCGAGTCAGCTATATTATAATTAACCCAGTTTGGAAAGGAAATTCTCGAGCCGGGCGAGGAGCAGGCTACGGGAAGAGGGAAAGAGGGAAGCAAGGGCCAGGTAGGATCTGGCTACGCCACTGGCGAGTCGTCTCGCTCCTCTGAGTCAGGTGAAGAGTCGGGAGGCGCAGTAGCCCCCGGGAAAACTGAATAGCAGCCATACGGCCCTTTGACTCGGGCCAAGCGACAGGCAAAGTATAGCCATTCGCGAGCGAGGTGCTCACGGGTGGCTTTTTCGCTTTTTGAGGACAGACACCCGGTTAGTAGGCGACGCGCGTTTTTATCAACCGTAAGGAGATGAGTGGCGTGGGTTTATTGACGGTGCATGAGGTCGCCGAGCTCCTGCGCGTTACGCCCGCTCGGGCGTACGCCATGGCGCGAGAAGGGATCTTCCCTCTGGGTGTGGTGGTCCGCCTCGGGCGTCAGGTTCGATTCAACGAAGCGGCCCTGCGGGAATGGGTTGCTGCTGGCGGCCAGGCTTTGCCGGGGGGTTGGAGGCGTGACAGGGCTGGGGCGGCGTGAAAGCGCAGGAGACGCTTGTCAGTGATAAGCGTGGAGGGGGGCTAGAGTTCGCGACTCGAAGCCCGGGACCTGGCCCGACCGCCTCCCTCCGCCTATCAACCAGGGGCGCGGCCAGGAGGTGCCTAGATGGACAGGGAGCCTCAAAAACTCGGAGATACTCTTGCCGGTCGCTTCTTCGACAGGTCAAGCAACCCTCCGAAGGGTACGACCGGAAGGGGCGAGACCGCAAAGGCTGGGCCGGAAACCGCTGGTGTTTCTGACACAGACATCCGCCAGAAACGCGAGAGAAACGTTCCATGGTTTCAGGTGCCCAACGCTATATACGACATGAGCCTGGACCTTTACCAGAAGGCTGTCCTGTGCTACCTGTGCAGATGCAATAATCAGGGCGGCGAGGCCTTCCCGGCATACAAAACCATCGCTGAGAAGACGGGAATGAGTAGGAGGCGGGCCGTGGACGCCGTAAGGCAATTGGGCGCACTAGACCTGATAAGAATAACCCGCCGAAAGCAGCGCGGGAGGTTCACTTCTAACCTTTACGAAGTGGTATGGCATCGCTTTCAGCAGGAGACTTCTATTCGTAGTGGTGCACCAGGTGCACTCGGCATAGCGCAGAACATGCACCGCCATAGTGCACCAGATGCACTTAATAAAGAACCACTCTATAGAGAACCATCCTATGGAGAACCACTAGGAGAGGGTCCGCTTTCACGGACCTTACCTCTCTCCTTCCAAACCTTCATTCAAAGATACAAGATCCGGGAAGACGCGTTGGAGGGCATGAGATACTTTGTGAGGGCCTATCGGAAGCATCGAGGCCGGGAACATCCGGCGCTGAAGCCGGAAACCTGGAAGCAAGTCGCCCAAAGCCTCTTCACGGTGCATGACGAGGCATACAACATGTCCCACGAGATGGATGAAGATGATCTTGAGAGGATGATTAATCACTACTTTACGAAGACCTACCAGGACGGCTGCAACTACTCTATAGTCCACTTCAACAACGACGGCATAAAGAAGGTCAATTTTTACGAGGCGGCCTATTGAGGAGACCCTCCAAAAGAAGCGGTTCGGCGAACTGCTGCGGCACCGTGGACCGAGCGAACGGAGGGGCGGGAAGGGTGTTCACTACTGGCTTGGACTTAGGCGGGTGACATTGGGTGACAATGATTCCGATAATCTCTACGCGCGCGCATGTGAAGATATACGGAAAGTCTGTCACCCAAGATCACCTTCCCAGTGTACACGTAGTTTTGCCACCAAATGTTGCCGATAGGAGGAGGAGGAGGAGGCGGCGGCAATGCCGACAGCGGAGTTCCCTGAAGGTAGGATCATTGAAATGAAGCCCGCCGGGTGTCTGTTGATTCTGGGCGAACGCGAGCTGATCAGGATGCTGAACCACCATCCCAGGCTATGGATGGCGGCGATGCGGCGCGGGAAGGCCGTTCTGCGACAGCGCAAGGCCAAGGCCCGGGCAGAGAAGGCGGGTGACGGCGGTGCTGTACTACTGGGAGAAAGAGACGCCTGAGGTCGTGGCCTCGGAGAAGAACGTCCTGCGGTACTCAGGAGGTAAATGCGTGCACAAACCTGGTCATTGTCAACATCAACCCCCAAGATGACGACAAGTAATCCCCGTGGGGCACTGGTCAGGGCGTACTGAGGCGCCGGAGGAGGCCTGAGGGAGGGCCTGGGGATGTCAGGGATGAGCACCGACAACCTGCGATTCATGAACGACGCTGCCGGCCATATCGTATCGGCGATCAATTCCCTGCAAAAGGTCAAAGATGCGGCAGGGAACGAGGCCCTAAAAAGCGACGTTCAATGGCTGCAAGACATGCTCGTGGGGCTTGGGAGGGAATTGACGATCCTATCCAGGAACGTCTGTGCGAAGTGAACGCATATTTCGAGCACGTGGAAGGGCGCAGGGGGTAAATTGCCTCCCGCGCCCCAAAAACGCCTACGGAGGCCGTTTCTGCGCGCCAGGCGCGGTGCTATGGCGTAGAGGGGTGCCCCCCCACTATAGCAACGGATGGGCGTCCTGCGGGGACCAGGGGGCGGAAGCTTATCCAATAGAGCGATTCTCGCAAAGAAAAGGGGGGCCCCGGACAGGAAAGCGTCCTGAGGTGCTCCGGGGATGTTGGCAGGCTGCATGCGGGGCGTCCCTATTGGACGAACTTCGTGGGCTCCCAGACGAAACGCCCCCCGGTCCTAAAAATAGCCGTTCATCTGGGGGCCGGGGACCGGAAGGGGGCCTGCCCAAAACAGATGAGACGATTCTCCGCGCGACCGTGTAGGTGCAGCGCGATACCCCCCTCCCGTTGTGCTGGCCACCATATTCTGATGAGATCGCACTCGTGAGAGCAATGAACTGGCCCGCAAAGAAAAGGGGATTCGCGCAGAGGAAAAGAATACATCCGAAAACTGTCGATTGGAGGGGAGTGTCGTGCAGAGAATCGCCAGGATCGCCCTTATAGTGGTGGTTGCACTGATGGCGTGTGCCGTCGCGGGGTGTGGTGAAACCGTCAAGCCCGAGAAGGCAACACCCGAAGACAAGCCAAAGGTGGCGCAGCCTGAGACGTTTGCCGTCGGTGATGTCGTCAAAGCAGGGAAAGTACAGGTAACACTTCACGGCACCAGGGCATGGAAAGGAGACCAGTTCAACAAGCCGAAGGATGGGCAGGTCTTCCTAATAGCTGAAGCCACGATTGAAAATACCTCGGACAAGGCGTACCACGCGAGTAGCTTGATGCAGTGGCATGCTGTAGACAATGACGGTGTAAAGGCCAATATATCTCTCGTAACGGGTCTCAAGGGGAGTCTGGACGGGGAAATTGGCCCCGGCAGGAAAATTCGCGGGGAAGTTGCGTTCGACGTCGCGGCAGGGAAGAAGTACGAGGTGGTTTTTGAACCAGAAGCGTTGGGCTCCGGTCAGGTAATCTGGTCAATAGGAGAAGTCAAGTAGATTGGAGGTAGCACAATGCGGATCGCGGCCATGATACTAGGCATCCTCGGAGGAATCGCGGGGGTTCTTGGGGGAGGCTTTGCAGTCACCGTAGGTGGGTTAGGGCAGGCTTTTGGCGCAGAGGGTGCTGGTACAGTCACTAACCTTGGCTTCGCTGCGGTCCCAGCAGCAATCTTGGGGATTATTGGTGGAGCGCTGGCACTTTCCAAACCTAAGATTGCCGGGATATTGATGATCGCAAGCGCTGTACTGGGCGTCATCTTCGTGTCTGCAGCCTACGCAATTGCAGCTATACTACTAGTCGTGGGAGGCATCTTGGCGTTGGTCACGCGCAAAGAGCCAAAACAAGTTGCAGCGTAAGCCGTGTTACAGGGAGAGATGAACGGGTACTTGCAGTACCGCCGGGACCGAATCCTCTGCAGGCCATGCTACGAGTTAAAAAGACGTCCCGGTCAAATCAGATCTTAGTTCATCACGGGAACTCGCGCCACCGTGCTACGCGAAGCAGAGCAGGCCCACTTTTGTGGCGGATCGGAAACCTACCATGGTTTCTGTTGGGACCGGACGGCTGACCCCGCTCACACAACGTACCCTACTGAGAACCACTCGACTCTTGGCTTGAGGTAAGGGCGTGCCCAGCACTGATATGGCACTGATACGAGGCCGGTACAAGATTGATATGAGGCCGATACCGGCCTGGTACGCCCCTGGTATGACTCTCAGAGTAACCTCGGGAGACCTCGGGGAGGCTCGTGGCATGCCCCCCAGGAGGCGTCTACAGGCGTTCTGAGGGGCGACAGCGGAGGGGCGAAGGGCCAACGACATCCAGGACCTCCACGGGGCGCCTGTGACGCGGCGACAGGATGCGCGCCGTAAGGAGTTGGTACGGTCACCGTAAGGAGCTGCTGCGGTCACCGTACGGTCACGGATGCCCCTGCGCAGGCGCGCGATGACGCGCAAGTGCGCGCGTTCGTATACTTGTCCAAGGGGTTCTTCTCAAGTTTAGGGCAGGTCAGAAGGCCATTTTAGTGTTGCCTAACTGTTGCCAATGGGACGGAAACGGGCGAATTCTGGCGGACAAGGGCGGAAACAGTAATGCGACAAAGGCCAGCATAATGGACGTATGAGGACACTGGCGGAAGGGCGCGGAACGGCCTCTTTATGACTCACATTCACGAGGCCATAGGTTCAAGTCCTATACCGCCCACCAGAAAAAATCTTCACTAGCAGCAGCGCAAGAGAAGGCCCCTGGGATAAAGTCCCAAGGGTCTTTCGCTTTGTGTGCATAGAGTGTGCATCCTATCCCTTGTGTGCGGAGTCATACAAGAGCCCCTCCAACTTTGCCGCTGCGCTTTCCTGCATGTCGGGCAGGACGTGAGAATACGTGTCGAGAGTCAGGGTCACACTCGCATGGCCTAACCTCTCGCTGACTATCTTGGGGTTTTCGCCCGCGCTAAGGAGAAGTGTGGCGCAAGAATGCCGGAGATCGTAGAGCCTAGTAGTATCCGGAAGGCCTGCCTTCTCAAGGAGGGGCTTGAAGTGTCTTCTCACTACGTTTCTATGGAGAAGGGGCTGTCCTTCGGTTCCGGGAAACACAAGATCCTGCTCCTGCCAATCGGCCCCGGCCTGAAGGCGCTCCTCCAATTGCCTTTTCCTGTGCCCCCTGAGGGACTGCGTCATGCTCGCGGGTAAAGGCACCACGCGCCGCGCCCTGGGAGTCTTCGGCTCTTGAAGGCCCTTGCCGGGGACTAGGCTTCGCTGTATGTGCAAGCGCCCGGCCTCGAAATCGACGTCGCACCACTTGAGACCCAAGGCCTCCCCGGGTCTAAGCCCGGTAGTCAGCAGGAGCTCAAACAGCGTACCGTGCCTATCCTCCCGGGCCGCCTCCAAAAAAGCCCGGGCTTCCACAGGGGATAGCGGCCTCATTTCCTGCCGTCTCTGCCTGGGGAGGTCAACGAGTTCAGTCGGGTTATGGGGCAGCAGTCGCCACTTCACGGCCTGGGATAGTGCGTTACGCAGCACTGAATGGACGTAGCGGATTGTCCTTGCGGAAAGGCCTTGCTCCTGGAGTCTCGCATATACGGGCTGGACTTCGACTGAGGTAAGCTGGGACAATTTATAGGCCCCCAGGTGGGGAGGGATATACCGCCGCAATAAATCCCTATAGCTCGCGAATGTCACCTCTCGCAGCCGGGGCTTTGCAGCCACATCCAGCCACTTGTCGAGGTATTCGTTCAGGCTCGAATGGGAGGGTTCGACGAAAACCCCGAGGTCCTTTTCTCGCAGCACCTTGTTCAGGTAGGCCTGCGCGTCCTTTTTGTTTCCGTGGATGGTCTTGTTGTGATATTTGCGCTTACCGTCCGCGTCTCTCCCAAGGTAAACCCTGACCAGCCAAGTGCGCTCACCACGCGCCACCAATTGCCCCGCCATGCCCCCCACTCCTTGTCATGTTGCGCTAATCTCATCATAACTCATAGAGAATGCGCACACAATAGGCGCACAGGGACAAATACAGGGCCGTTATGCAGGGGCGCAATAATGACCTACTGATGTGTCATCACTTACACTACGTCTCTTTTGGGGCCATCGGAGGCTAACATGAGGGGCGCTCCTCCAAGATGTTGGATCTTGATGCGTCTACGAACGCGCGTACTTGCGCATCTTCGCGCACGTCTGCGCGCACTTGCGTGTCATCGTGCGCATCTTCGCGCACTTGCGCGGGGATATTGCCTGTTACTAATGCTGATTCCGAGGGGTTTCGGAACCCTTTTCAAATCCTTCCGAAAGGGTCCGTGAACGGCTACGTAACTGTTTCCTCGCGTTACATGCGCGTTACCGTAACCGTTTCGCCGCGTTACCGGTCTTCCCGATGTCTTACGGAAGTCTTACAGAAGTCTTACGGTGACCGTGGCAACTCTTTGTGGACTTGTGGACATCCTGTCCAGAAGTTAAGGCGGTGACCAACCCAGGCCTTCTTGCCGAGGTGAAGTCCTGGCCTGTCGAGGGGGGCTTGGCCTGGCCCTTCGCCGCTCCGCTGTCGCCCCTCAGAACGCCAATAGACGCCTTCTGGGGGCATTCTGGGGGGCTTCCCGCTGTATCCCCTCGCGTTCGCGCGTGCTCGGCACGTTCGCCGCAAACGTGTCCGCTGGGGGGCGTACCAGGCCGGTATCAACCTCATACCGGCCTCGTATCAGTGCCATACCAGGGCCGGCCATGCCGTAACCCCCAGCCAAGGGTCGAGTGGTTCTCAGTAGGGAACGTTGTGTGAGCGGGGTCAGCCGTCCGGTCCCAACAGAAACAATGGTGGGTTTCCGATCCGCCACGGAAGTGGGCCTGCTCTGCTTCGCGTAGCACGGTGGCGCGAGTTCCCGTGATGAACTAAGATCTGATTTGACCCGGACGTCTTTTCAACTTGTAGCATGGCCTGCAGAGGATTCGGTCCCGGCGGTACTGCAAGTACCCGTTCATCTCTCCCTGCAACACGGCTTACGCTGCAACTTGTTTTGGCTCTTTGCGCGTGACCAACGCCAAGATGCCTCCCACGACTAGTAGTATAGCTGCAATTGCGTAGGCTGCAGACACGAAGATGACGCCCAGTACAGCGCTT
>JAHDPS010000277.1 GCA_018434225.1 Bacillota bacterium | reverse complement strand
TTCAATCCCGGGCAGGCGTTCCAGACCGCGGCGACCACGCTCGTGGGGCAGAATCTTGGGGCCGAAGACCCGTGGACGGCCGAAAGAGCGGCGTGGCAGGCCAGCAACATCGCAATCGCGTTTTCCATCATCCTGGCTCTGGGCCTGGTGTTTCTGGGCAGGTTCGTAGTATTCCTTTACACCGACGACCCGACCGTAATCGACTTGAGCGCGGACTGCCTCCGGATCATCGCCGTGGCTCAGCCGTTCATGATGGTCGCCTTCGTACTGGTCGGGGGGCTCAGAGCGGCTGGCGACACCAGGTGGGCCATGTACATAACATTAGCGGGGATCTGGGGTGTCAGGATCCTGCTCGCCTACGCCCTGGCGATCAGGGCCGGCGCGGGTCTGCGCGGCGCCTGGATAGCGATGGCCGTCGATATGATTGTCAGATGTGTTCTGGTGTGCATGCGTTTCAAGGCCGGGCATTGGAAGAGAATGAGGGTATGACCTGGACGGAGGCCGCGCGCAGGCAGGAACCGTCTCCAACCGCGTGGAACAGAACCTTGTCTGCGTGGAATGGTGTCGCTTGCTTGTAGACGGAGGGTGACCACGGTTGAGTGAGAAATGCCGGGTCAGGGTCCTTGGGATTGGCTTCGACGCGATCTCCCTGGCTGACGCGGCGGGGAGAATCGGTTCGAAAATCGGGGACCGCCCGGGAGACGGGGGCCCCCTTCTTGTGGTAACGGCCAATCCAGAGATGGTGGAATTGGCTCGCGCGGACGAGGGGCTTCGATCGATTCTGGAGCGGGTGGACCTCGTTTTGCCCGACGGTATTGGAGTGGTATGGGCCGGCCGAGTGCTCGGCACGCCGTTTCCTGAGAGGGTTCCGGGCGCGGACCTGGTGGAGGCGTTGCTCCGCACGGGAGCGCAGCGCGGATGGAGGTTCTTTTTTCTGGGCGGTCGTCCGGGCGACGCCGCGAACCCCCCGGTGGCGGGTGCCGCGGCAGCGAAGGTCGAGGAGGGATACCCCGGAGTCAGGGTAACTGGATACGCGCACGGATACTTGCCCCAGTCTGAAGAAGACGGGGTAGTCGAACAGATCAACGAGTCCGGCGCGGACATCCTCCTCGTTGGTATGGGAGTGCCCAGGCAGGAGAAATGGATGTGGCGGCACAGGGACAGCCTTCGCGTATCGGCCTGCATAGGGGTTGGCGGAATGCTCGACGTGCTTTCCGGCGCCGTGAAACGGGCGCCTGTCGCGTTCAGGCGCGCCGGCCTCGAATGGATGTACCGGCTGGTCACTCAGCCGTCGCGTTTCGCCAGGATGCTGAGGCTTCCGGTTTTCGCCGCGAGTGTGTTGAAGGAAAGGTTCTGGAGGGATGCGCGTGAACATTGAACTGTGCCGCGAGAAGGCGCGGATGATAAGGAGACATATCGTGGAGATGACGGCTGCCGCAGGGTCGGGGCACCCGGGCGGCTCCCTATCCTGCGCCGATATCCTGGCCGCATTGTATTTCGGCGTGATGAGACTGGACCCAAAGGATCCCGGATGGGAAGATCGCGACAGGTTCGTCCTATCGAAGGGACACGCGGCGCCGGCGCTCTATGCGGCCCTTGCCGAACGGGGCTTCTTCGATACCTCGCGGCTCGTGACGCTGAGGCGGCTGGGTTCGCCTCTCCAGGGCCATCCGGATTGCAGGAAGGTCCCGGGGGTGGAGGCGTCAACCGGTTCTCTCGGACAGGGATTGTCCATCGCCAACGGAATGGCGCTGGCGGGAAAGGTGCGCGGGAAGGACTACCGCGTATACGCGCTCCTCGGGGACGGCGAATGCCAGGAGGGCCAGGTATGGGAGGCAGCGATGGCGGCCGCTCACTGGCGCCTGGACAACCTCATGGCGTTCGTCGACCATAACGGGCTCCAGATCGACGGCCCGGTTGATGAGGTGATGTCCGTCCGGTCGCTCGGCGACAAGTTCAAGTCGTTCGGGTGGAACGTCCTCGAAATAGACGGCCACGACGCCGCGGAGATCGTTTTAGCGACCGAGGCCGCGGGGTCATTCAAGGGGGCTCCGACAGTGGCCGTGGCCAGGACAATAAAGGGGCGAGGCGTCTCGTTCATGGAAAACCGGGTGGATTGGCACGGCAAGGCGCCATCGCGGGAACAGGCGGAGAAGGCGCTCCAGGAGATCGACGGAGGGGGGCGCGGTTCGTGACGCATATTCGCGAGGATATTCCGAGGAGGGCGACGCGCGAGGCGTACGGCGAGACCCTGGTGCAACTCGGGCGCGAAAGGCCGGATATTGTGGTGCTGGACGCCGATCTGTCGAAATCGACGATGACGGCGAAATTCGCGAAGGAGTTTCCGGGCAGGTTCTTCAACGCCGGCATCGCGGAGGCGAACCTCATCGGTACCGCCGCCGGCCTGGCCTTCGGCGGCCTCGTCCCGTTCGCCAGCACGTTCGCCGTGTTCGCGACGGGTAGGGTGTACGATCAGATCAGGCAGTCGATCGCATATCCGGCGCTTGGCGTGAAGATATGCGCGACTCACGCGGGCATAACGGTGGGGGCCGATGGGGCCACTCACCAGTCCATTGAGGACATAGCCCTCATGCGGGTGTTGCCGAACATGACGGTGATAGTTCCGGCGGACGATATCGAGACCTGCCAGGCGATCAGGGCTGCCGCCTCGCACCCGGGCCCGGTCTACGTGCGGCTCGGGCGCCATCCGGTTCCAAGGGTGATGCCGGAACAATACAGGTTCGAGATAGGCGGGGCCGCCACGATCCGCGAGGGCGAGGATGTGTCGATATTCGCCTGCGGCGTCTGCGTGAGCACCTCCCTGGACGCGGCGCTGATACTGCGGGAGCGTGGGATCAGGGCCGAGGTGATAGACGTGTCTACGATCAAGCCCCTGGACGTGCAGGGGATCGTGCGATCGGCGCGCAAGTGCGGCAGGGCCGTGACTGTCGAGGAGCACAATGTGATAGGCGGTCTCGGCAGCGCCGTGTGCGAGGTATTGTCCGAGTATTGCCCCATCCGCGTGCGCCGTCTTGGGATGCAGGACGTATTCGGGCAGTCGGGAGCGCCGGGCGAGCTCCTCGAGGAGTACGGTCTCACGGCGGAAGATATCGTGAGAGCCGTCGAAGAACTGGGTCCTTTCGACCTGCGGTAACAAAGTTCACCTATCTGAGCAGGACAAATAGGATGCCATGTCGAAGGACTGGAGTCATTTGGACGAGAATCGTGGGAGAATCGCCTTGATACAACTATGCCAGGTGACAAAGGCATACTCGAACAATGTCGTCGCCCTGTCGAATGTGAGCCTGACCATACGCAAGGGCGAGTTCGTGTTCATCGTGGGCCCGAGCGGCGCGGGGAAGACGACTATGACCAGGCTTGTCTATCGAGAGGAACTGCCGACTTCCGGGTCGGTGATCGTCAACGGGGAGGACGTCACCGAGCTGCACCCCTCTGAGGTGCCGTACTTGCGCAGGAACATCGGCGTCGTCTTCCAGGATTTCAAACTGTTGTCTGATCGCAACGTATACGACAACATCGCGTTCGCCCTGGAGGTCACGTCCACCCCCCGGCGCGAGATCCGGAGGCGTGTGCCGTGGGCCATCGAGGCGGTGGGCCTTAAGGGCAAGGAACAAGCCATGCCTGGCGAGCTTTCCGGTGGTGAACAGCAGCGGACGGCGCTCGCGAGGGCTATCGCCAACAAGCCGGTCGTCCTGATCGCGGACGAGCCCACGGGCAACCTGGATCCTGTCACATCCTGGGGGATCGTGAGGCTCCTCGAAGAGATTAACAGGTGGGGCACTACTGTCGTTATGGCGACGCATGCACAGAGCATCGTGAACAGCATGCAGAAACGAGTTGTCGCCGTGTCGGGGGGCCGGATTATAAGGGACGAAGAAAGAGGAGTCTACGCTCATGAGGCCCAGTTCGTTGGGATACGCCGTACGTGAGGCTTTTCGCAGCATTCGACGGAACTCTTTGATGAGCCTCGCGTCTATCACTACTGTCGGATTCTGTCTCTTGTGCCTGTGCTCTTTCTACCTCGTGTCGGAGAATATTCGATATGTCGCGACCACCCTGGAATCTCAAGTGGAGATAAGGGTGTTTCTCGAAGAGGGGATCGAGTCGAAGAGGGTCAAGGAGATCGAAGCCGCGATCTCGGCATATCCCGAAGTCGCCGAGGTGAAGTACATAGGAAAGGACGATGCCCTGCGCCGCCTCAGGGAGCAGTTCGGCCAATACCGGGATCTGCTGACGGAGATCGAGGAGGCGAACCCGCTTCCCCTATCGTTCGAGATCAAGATGAAAGAGCCGGACAAGGTGACGGACGTGGCCGAGGAGATCTCGGGCCTTAAGGGCGTCGAGAACGTTTCGTACAAGCGGGAGCTGGTCGAGAGGTTGTTCCTGGTCACTCGGGCCTTGAGGTTGCTCGGGTCCATACTGATCGGGGGACTCGGTCTCGCCACTGTCGTGCTCGTATCCAACACCATAAGGCTCACGCTGTTCGCCAGGCGCAAGGAGATCGCCATCATGAAGCTGGTCGGCGCCACCGACTCGTTCATCAGGGCGCCGTTCATGCTTGAGGGCCTGATACTCGGGCTCCTTGGGGCGGTGTTCGCGGCGCTGGTGGCACGGGGGTCGTATACGTGGGCGGCTGTGAACGTCCCGAAGATAATGCCGTTCCTGCCCATCCTTCCGTGTAAGCCGCTGGTGGACAGGCTGTCGCTCATGGTCCTCGGTGTGGGCGCCGGGATGGGCGCGGTGGGGAGCGTACTGTCATTACGCAGATTCATGCGAGTCTAGGAGGTTTCAATGGCGGGAGATACTCGACAGGTGAAGGGGAGGGGCTTCGGAGAAGCCGGTTTCTGGAGAAGGGCGCTGGCGACGGCATGCTGTGCCGCCCTGTGCTTTTCGTTGACGGCGGTCGCGCCGTGCGTCCATTCGAATGTGGCCAGGGCGGGCGAACTGGAAGAAAGGCGACAGGAACTGGATCGCATCAACCAGGAGATCGAAAAGTACAGGAGAGCGATTACGCAGAAGCAGGGGCAAGAGAAGAGCCTGCTCACCGAGCTGAAGAAGCTCGAGACCCAACTCCAGACCACCCAGAACGACCTGAAGTACCTCGAAACCAGGCTCCAGTCAACTCAGAAGGCTATCTCCGAATCCGAGGTGACCCTCAAGGAAACGGAGAAGGCGATATCCAATCGCACGGACCTTCTGCAGCGCCGTCTTCGCTGGCTGTACAAGGTCGGACCGATGGGATACATTGAAGTGATACTGGGATCGACGGATATCCAGGACTTCCTGAGCCGCTTCGAGCTGGTGCGCGCCGTCGTGAATCAGGATGTATCGTTGGCCGTCGGCCTGAGGCAGGATAAGGAGGACCTGGAGGCCAAGAAGGCCGACCTGGAAGAGAAGCAGGGCCAGCTGTCGTCCCTGAAAACCCAGACCGCCCTCAAGCGGGAGCAGGTCACCTCCAGGGCGGCGGAACGCGAACAGTTCCTTAAGAAGGTCACACAGGAGAAGAGCCAGTACGAAAAGGCGCTCGACGAACTCGAGGAGCTATCCGAGCGCCTCACCCAGATAATCAAGGATTTGCAGGCGAAGCAGTCGTACAAGGCGGGCGGGCCCATAAACATGATCTGGCCCGTGCGCGCCAAGGTGACTTCGCCTTATGGGATGAGGAAACACCCCATCACGAAGACGTACAGGATGCATTCGGGGATCGATCTGGGCGCGGGCAGGGGCACCAACATCCTGGCCGCCGAATCGGGCGTCATCCTGCACTCGGGCTTGCTCGGGGGATACGGGAAGTGCATAATCATCGACCACGGCAACGGGATATCCACGTTGTACGGTCACTGCGATTCTTTGCTGGTGAGTGTAGGCCAGACGGTTCAGAAAGGGTTCATCATTGGCAAGGTGGGCAGCACCGGGTTGAGCACGGGTCCCCACCTCCACTTCGAGGTCCGCGTCAACGGGGCCACCAAGGATCCCATGGCGTATCTCAAGTGACGGGTGTGAGGCGCTGTGCTAAACTGGACGTAACGGGGCCGGAAAACCGCCACGCGTTGGCGGTTTTTGGCTGAGGCATGGACGGCTCGCGGTCCGCTGGGGGTGTTAAGTATGTTCGGCAAACGCAGGAACCTTTTCGGGGCGTTACTCGCGGTCGTCCTGTTCGCGGGATTGACGGTAAGCGCCGATCTCGGTCAATTGCGCCCGTTCCTCGCGGGCACGCAGTTGACCGGCTGGGACAAACTCCAGGGCGTGATCGAGATCGTCCAGGATAGGTACGTGGACAAGGTCGACCTCGACAAGGTCATAGAGGGAGCGATCTCGGGGGTCGTCAGGGCCCTTGAAGACCCGTACTCCGACTATTTGGGAGCCTCAGATTGGCAGGATTTCGTCATCAGGGCCCGCGGAAACTATTCCGGCGTCGGTCTCACCATAGGGGTCAAGGATAAGTACGTGACCGTTATAGCGCCGGTCAAGGGATCGCCCGCCGAGAAGGCGGGGATCAAGGCCGGCGACCGGATCATCAAGGTTGACGGGAAGGATATGTATGACATGCCGCCCGACAAGGCGGCGAACGCGATCCGCGGCGCCGC
>JAHDPS010000054.1 GCA_018434225.1 Bacillota bacterium | reverse complement strand
GGTCCTCTACGACGTCGCCAGCGAGTATAACAAGGGTATCGCGGAGGTGTTCAAGAAGACATTCGAACAGTCCGGGGGCAAGATCGTCGCGTTCGAGACATACACAACGGGCGACAAGGACTTCAGCTCGCAGCTCACCCGGATCAAGGATGCGGCTCCGGATGTTCTTTTCCTCCCCAACTACTACAGCGAGGTCCCGCTCCAGGTGCAGCAAGCCCACAAGCTCGGGTACAAGGGGAAGATCGTCGGTAGCGACAGCTGGGGCAGCCCCGAGATAATCAATCTCGGCGCGGCGGACATGGAAGGCCATTTCTTCAGCACGCACTATGCTCCCGACATAGCGACCCCCGTTGCCCAGAAGTTCATAAAGACGTACAAGGAGAAGTACAACGGCACGCCGGATGACGTGGCGGCGCTCACCTATGACTCGTTCAATCTCCTCTTCCAGGCGATCAAGACCGCGGGCAAACCGGACAGGCAGGCGGTACGCGACGCTCTGGCGAGTATCACCAAGTTCGAGGGGGTAACCGGCGCGCTCGAATTCAAGGGCACCGGCGACCCTGTGAAGAGCGCGGTGATCCTGCAGATCAAGGGGGGCGAATTCAAGTACTTCGAGACAGCTAAGCCGTAATCAATTGCGCGGGCGGGGACCGCGGATGGGGCACCTTCGGTCGCGCGGTCCCACGCCCCCGTTTGCTTTGGGGAGGGTTCGCCTTGACTCAAATCATCCAGCAGGCGCTCAACGCGGTTCAGTTGGGGAGCGTCTACGCGCTCATAGCGCTGGGCTATACGATGGTATACGGCATCCTGAGGTTGATCAACTTCGCGCACGGGGACATCTTCATGGTGAGCGCTTATCTCGGCCTGTTCGTAGCCGGTTTCCTCATTTCCATCGGGCACGTGCCCGCGTGGTTGACGTTCGTAGTCACTATCCTGGCGTCCATGGCCGGGACGTCGCTCATCGCGGTATGCATAGAGCGAGTGGCCTACAGGCCGCTCCGGAACGCGCCGCGGGTATCGCTCGTGATAACCGCCCTGGGTATGGGCCTCTTCCTCGAAAACTTCACCCTGGCCACCTTGAAGGCGGAGCCGCGGAAAATGCCCCCACTCATACCCGTCGTCAACATGGACATGGGCGGAGTGTCGGTGTCCACCATCCAGGTGATAATCATCGTGGTGTCGACGATACTAATGGTGCTCCTCGACGCGATAGTGAGAAAGACGATGACGGGCATGGCGATGCGGGCCATATCGTTCGACAAATCCGTTGCGCCGCTCATGGGTATCCCCCTGGATCGCATCATATCCCTGACCTTTGCCATCGGCTCTTCCGTGGCGGCCGCGGGCGGAATACTGTACGGCATCGCGTATCCCGTCATAGACCCATATATGGGCATTCGGATCGGTTGGTGGGCGTTCATCGCGGCCGTCGTGGGCGGGATCGGAAACGTGCGGGGCGCGATGCTCGGGGCCTACATCCTCGGCTTCATAGAGATATTCACCCCGCTCGTACTACCATCTTCCACATACAGGGACTTCGTGGCCTTTTCGGTCCTCCTGGTGTTCCTCGTATTCAAGCCCACGGGAATACTGGGTCGCCCCAGCGTGCAAAAGGTTTAGGGGCAGATTGAATGAGAGGTGTCGAGATGGGCAAGCGTGGGATGCATGTATGGATCATGATCTGCCTCATCCCCATACTGGCGGGAATCTCGTACTCGGGCATCGTCAATCCGTACATAGAACTCGTCC
Source organism: Bacillota bacterium (assembly GCA_018434225.1). Taxonomy (GTDB): domain Bacteria; phylum Bacillota; class Sulfobacillia; order JABLXB01; family JABLXB01; genus SM1-B181. The sequence goes on along the minus strand of JAHDPS010000054.1, from coordinate 2,203 downwards.
TTATGTACGTGGGCATTAACATAATCCTGACGGTGAGTCTCAACCTGGTCAACGGCTACATGGGCGAATTCTCGGTCGGACACGCGGCATTCATGGCGATCGGGGCTTACACCTCCTCGATCCTGACGGTCAAGGTACTACCATCCGCCTGGGCGGCCGCTCTGTTCCCGCTGGTCGTGGCCATCGGCGGACTGGTCGCCGCCCTGGCGGGAGCGGTGATAGCGATCCCGTCGTTCAAGACCAGGGGCGATTACCTGGCTATTGTCACGCTGGCCTTCAACATGATTATCAAAAGCGCGCTGGAGAACATCGACGCCATCGGGGGGCCCAGGGGCTTCCTCGGGATGGCGAAACTGACGAATCTCCCATGGGTGTATGCCTGGACGCTCGTGGCGGTGTTCGTGGTGAGGAACTTCATCCACTCCAACTACGGGCGCGGGGTCGTGTCGATACGCGAGGATGAGGTGGCTTCCGCCCTCGTGTCGGTGGACACTCGAAGGTGCAAGGTACTGGCGTTCGTGCTTTCGGCGCTGCTCGCGGGGGTGGCCGGGGGGCTTTTCGCCCACCTGCTCCAGTTCATCAATCCAAGGTCGTTTACGATACTCAAGTCAACCGAGGTGCTGGTCATGGTTTATCTGGGGGGCACGGGATCGGTCATGGGATCGATACTCGGGGCCTCCATATTCACCGTTCTCCTGGAGCTTCTCAGGCCGTTTGGCGTGTGGAGGTGGGTTATCGGTCCGCTAATGCTGATCACCCTGATGATATTCAAGCCAACCGGCATCATGGGGCTTCGCGAACATAGGTGGTTCCTGCCGGAGGATGCCGCCAAGACAGAAGGGGTGAAGGCCGGTGCCGCTGCTTGAGATATCGGGTCTCACCCACTATTTCGGCGGCCTGCGCGCCGTAAGCGAATTCAACCTGCGCCTCGAACCCGGGGAACTAGTGGGGATAATCGGGCCGAACGGCGCGGGCAAGACCACGGTGTTCAATCTGATCACGGGGGTCTACCGTCCCACCGCGGGTTCCATCCTTTTCAAGGGCGGCGAGATCGCCGGTCTGCCGCCGAACGTCATCGTCTCCGGGGGGATCGCCAGGACGTTCCAGACAATCCACCTGTTCAGGAACATATCCACACTCGACAACGTCCGGATAGCGCAGTATTCGCAGGTGAAGTACCCAGTCTGGCAAGGCCTGCTGAGGACCCCCGCGTTCAAGCGCGAGGAAAAGGCCGTCAGGGTCCGAGCGCTCGAGATGCTGGAGATATTCAACCTGGAAAAGTACGCGGACATGCAGGCCGGAATGCTGCCCTACGGGGAGCAGCGCAGGCTGGAGATAGCCCGCGCCCTGGCCAGCAATCCTTCCCTCCTTCTCCTGGACGAACCGGCCGCGGGCATGAACCCGGGCGAAACCCTCAAGCTCATGGAAATGATCCAATGGGTGAGGACCAAGTTCAATCTCACCATCCTCTTGATAGAACACCAGATGCGGGTCGTAATGGGGATCTGCGAGAGGATCAAGGTGCTCGACTTCGGGGAGACGATCGCTGAGGGGATCCCGTTCGATATCCAGCGCAATCCCAGAGTCCTCGAAGCCTACCTTGGAAAGGAGATGGTGGTGTGAGCGGAGCCGGCGCGCCTCTCCTTTCAGTGAAAGGCCTCAGCGTATCGTATGGCAGCATCCGCGCTCTTCGCGCGGTGTCTTTCGATGTCTTCGAGGGACAGATCGTCACCCTCATCGGGGCGAACGGCGCCGGGAAATCCACGGCGCTCCGGACAATATCCGGCCTGCTGCGGCCCGAGTCCGGAAGCATATCGTTCGGCGGTAGGGATATCGCGAGGGTCCCCGCTCACCAGATCGTCGAAATGGGGATCGCGCACGTCCCCGAGGGACGGGGCATATTCGGAAACCTGACAGTACTCGAGAACTTGAAACTCGCCACCTATGCCCGGAGGGACCGCCAGTCCATTCCTAAGGACCTGGAATCGGTGTTCGGGTTGTTCCCTCGCCTGAGGGACCGGCAGAACCAGCTGGGCGGGACCTTGTCCGGTGGAGAACAACAGATGCTCGCCGTGGGGCGAGCCCTTATGACCCGCGGAAGGCTGATGCTTCTAGACGAACCGTCGATGGGGCTCTCCCCCATCCTGGTCCAGGAGATATTCAAGATCATCAAGGACATCAATAAAAGCGGCATTACCGTTCT
>JAHDPS010000132.1 GCA_018434225.1 Bacillota bacterium | reverse complement strand
CCAGGTTTGTCAGAGTCAATAGAATTGCCACGACGACCAGCGCGAGAATCATGGCGTATTCAGCCATGCTCTGCCCGGAACAATCCTGTGCTCGTGCCCTCACCTTGTTCCACAGGTAATTGGATAGAATGAGCATCATCTCCATGCACCTCCCTTCCCATCTTCACCTAAACGCCTAAAGCTTTGAATAGATTCATGGAAGCTGGGCCAAGCAACAGGATCATCAGGGGAACGAACATGAAAACTATGATTGGTACCAGGATTTTCACCATTGCTTTTTGCACCATCTCCTGCGCTTTGATCCGTCTCCCTTGCCGCAGTTGCTTTCCTTGATCCATTAGCACGCCTGCAATGGGAGTACCGTGCTTCTGCGCCTGGACTAGTGCCGTTGCTAGGAGCTTTAGATCATCGACCCCGTTCCGCTCGCCCAGACTCTCGAACGCCTCACTGACCGCTTGTCCCATCTGAATCTCCTTCAGAGTCCGTTGGAACTCACGAGCAAGCTCTCCAGCATAGAAGTCGCACACCCGATTTATCCCGTCGTTAAGACCGAGCCCGGCATCTACTATGAGCGCCAGCATGTCAACGAACGAGAGTATCGCTCTCTCGATTCGTCTCTTGCGTTGTGCCACACATGTATTGAGCCAAACATCGGGTAATAGGTAACCCACCGCTCCTGCTGCCACACCCAGCGTAAGCGACCGTACTCCGGCGCTGACAAGAAGCAGTGAGGTGCTGAGTCCAAACACTACGGCTGCGCTAGCCAGTTTCAGCGAATAGAACTCTTCAGGGGTTATTGCCCTGGGGTTTCCCGCATACATTAGTCTTCGCTTGATGTCTTCCATCGCTTGCACCGGCATTATCATCCTCGTCAAGCGTTCAAACCTCTTTAGAAACCCCTTCGCAGCCCCGACATTAGTTGCCGCCATTTCTTCCTCGAAGTGGTCCTTCCAACTGCCGAGAATCATCGTTTCCAACTTGCTCCTGCTTTTTCGGCCAGAGTCCATATACAAGAAGAACATCGTGATAGCGGCAAGCACGCAGAACCACATCCACAACCACGCATTCAATCACTTCACCTCCACCGACACCACTCTTCGAGCCACAAGCCACCCGACCAGAATACTCACGAAACATAGGACGAACGCCACTCGGCCACCCGACGATTTAGGCATGGGTGCGAAATAGCCGGGGTTTAGCGCCCTGATGAACAGAGTCAACCCGACAGGAATAAGGCTCACAACCCCCGCGCTAAGGCGTGGTTGAGCAGTGCATGCCTTCATTGCTTCCCTAAAGTTCCTTCGTTCCCTTACCACTTCCGCAGCATTCTCATATATTCGGACCAGATTACCCCCGGATTTGGCCATAATTTGCGTTCCTACTACGACGAGATCCAGATCCGGACAGTCTACTCTCTCTCTGATTTTTGCGATTGCTTCCATTGGGGATAACCCCAGCTTCACCGCTCTATCAACCCTGCTGAATTCCTCGGACACAGGCCCCAGGTCGGCTTCCGCTACCTGGGTGATGGCCTGAGCCAGCGAGGCTCCCGCCTGAAAAGCGCTGATTGCCACCCCCAGGGCCCCGTCGAGCCGTTTCTCGAAGGCCTGAGCTCTTCGTGACTTCTGGTAATTGAGCCACCCTTTTGGCGCCACCAATCCGACCAAAGTAGCCCATACTGCTATTTTCCAACTACTCGTCAGTCCCAGGGCCAGTGTGAACGCGCCCGTAGCCGCAAATGCGGCTACCATAACAAAGTGCGAGCCCTTGATATGCAGGCCCGCCTTTAGCGCTTCAGATTCGAGGTGTCCCAAATGTGAGAGTCTCTTGTTTGCGAGGACATCGTTCTGGTCACCTTCCACAACGTAGTCCGCCGTGCTTGGCTTTATCGCCGTTTCATACTTGTGGCTCCCGCCTTTTCTAGATGCCGCTATGCCAATAAACAGCGAGAGAACTGCCGCAAACACGAGACCGCCTATCAGGTTCAGACTCATGTCGTGTCGCCCCCAGACATCTTCGCCGGGAGACTGACCCCATACCAATTCATTTTCTTCAGACACTTCGGAACCTGGCCTGTAGGCTTCAGTACGCCCTTCACTATGCCGGAACTATCTGCACTTTCCTCGAACATGAAGACGTTTCCCAGTTCAATTTGGCCATCCTCGGACAGACCCCTTACTTCACACACCTCCACTACCTTTCTGCCACCATCGCGCATTCTGGCGACCTGGATTATCAGGTCTATAGAAGATGCGATCTGTTCACGAATCGCACGATGAGGCAGTTCTTCTCCCGCCATGAGGACCATGACTTCTAGACGGGAAAGGGCGTCCCTCGGACTGTTGGCATGCAATGTCGTAAGGCTGCCTTCGTGGCCCGTGTTCATTGCCTGAAGCATGTCCAGCGCTTCGCCGCCGCGGACTTCACCAACGATTATCCTGTCCGGCCTCATTCGCAGTGCGTTTCTTACCAGGGACCTGATGCTTACATCGCCTTTCCCCTCGATGTTCACCGGCCGGGATTCGAGCCGCACAACATGTTCTTGCTGAAGCCTTAGCTCGGCGGAATCCTCGATGGTTACGATGCGTTCGGTGGCCGGGATAAAGGACGACAGCACGTTCAGCACCGTTGTCTTGCCGCTTCCCGTGCCTCCGGAGATCAGGATGTTGAGTTTGCCCTTGACGCATGCTTGGAAGAACTCTACGTCTTCACTCGAAAAGGCCTCCATCCGAACAAGGTCGTCCACAGTGAGCCCTTTCCCAAACTTCCGTATAGTGACACATGAACCGTCCAAAGCCAGTGGCGGAATAATGGCGTTCACCCTCGACCCATCCGGTAGCCGGGCATCAACCATCGGGCTGGCTTCGTCAATGCGCCGCCCTATGGGGGCAACGATTTTTTCGATAATGTTCTTTACGTGTTGCTCGTCCCGAAATGCAAGCTCGCTTCTGCATATCTGGCCATCTCTCTCGTAGTACACTTGATTCCAACGGTTCACCATGATCTCTGTTATTGTTGGATCCTCGACAAGACTCTGGATTGGCCCATATCCAAACGCATCGTTCATGATGCGCTCAATCAACCGCGCCCTGTCTAGCCGCGCAATCCCAGCCGACTCGCGTTCTATCGATTCATCCAGCAGCCGCCTGAGCTGCATCTGTATCGCTGGGTCGTCCCTCTTCGCAAGCATCTGCGCGTCCACCCGGGTCATCAGGTGTTGCCGCACTTTCTCTTCAACCTCTTGGAGTGCTTCAGACTGTTCTCGCTGAGTCTCTAGGTTTTTTCCGGGAGCGGGCTCAATTGTGCTTGCCGTCCGACTCTGCTGGATTCTCTCATTAAGTAGCGATCTCAATCTTTATGCCACCTCCCGCTTATGGCGCCCAAATGGCCACAAGAACGACCAGAATCCCCTTCGCTTAGCAGGCTCTTCCAGCACGGGAACAATACCCTGCGCCAGCTTTCTGACGGCCACCGAGAATCCACTTGTGGGGAAATCCACGGTCATTATCTTTGCGTCATTGCCAGCCACTTGAACCTGCGGGTCTTCCGGTATCCGCGCAATGATGGGATACTTGATTACGTTGCCAATCGCTCTCATGCTAATCTGCGGCTTAGGCATTGCTCTGTTCATTACGAGAGAGACCTTGCTGGAATCGATCATCAGGGTGGTGAAATGTTGCTCCGTTTCCGCTATGTTTCGGAGCGTCGTTATATCAACCGTACCCACCACGAAAATCCGCGTCGCCATCTCGAATGCGACAATCGAGGCATCGTGTATCTCCGGTCCAGTATCAACAACAACCACATCATAGTAACGGCGAACAGTGCTCAAAAGGTCTCGGGCCAACTCAGCGGTGAGATCCTGTGCGTCAAATGGACTCTTTATCCCCCCAATGATGGCGAGCCCGGAAGGATGCTTGGTTACAATGGCCTCCAGCCCGCGCTTGTCCACCGGCTGTCCCTTGAAATCGTCCCACTTCAGCACGGTATTGAGCGATTCAAGTTGCACCATCTTCATCACGTCCGCCTTGAGATCGAAATCGATCAGGGCGGGCTGGAGCCTCGTGTTGCGATTCCCAAGGCAAGCCGCAGCAAAGCTCAAGGCCAGTGTAGTCTTTCCGACTCCCCCTTTGGGCGAGTAGAACACGATCATCTCCTGCCTGGCCACATTAGCATGAGAACCGAACGCGGGCTCCCGCTTAGCGCTCCCGAATCGCCGAATGCTGTCCGCTTTCCCGTAAACAAGCTCGCGAACTTGCTCAGATTGAACGGGCTTCCCGAGTAGGCCGGCAAATCCCCACGCTTGAGCCTGCCTGAATGTCTCTGTATCAATCTTGTTTGTTCCCAAGGCCACAACTATGCCAGGGTTGCTCCTTGCGACCTGCGAACCGCAATTCAGAGCCGTCGATCCCCAGCATTCGTCGAGCACCACAATGTCAGGGCAAAACTCTTCCGCCCATTGAATTGCGTCCTGGGGATCGGTTATCTGAGCCACTAGGCGAATGTCCGACTGAAACCTGAGCGACTCAGCATATT
>JAHDPS010000174.1 GCA_018434225.1 Bacillota bacterium | reverse complement strand
ATCATCAACATCCGAGGTGAGAGCTACAGGCTAAAGGAGAAGACGCGGGCGGGGGTCTACTCGGGTCCGAAGGTGCTCTGATGGTAGGGGGGTCAAATCCCCGCTGGCGTTACGGGGGTTAAAGTCACGTCGGCGTTGACACTATGACCACGTCATCAGCATCCGCGGCAACTCCTGCAAGCTCAAAGATAAGAAGCGTGCAGGCCTGTTGCCGATGGTCCATCCCGAACAGGAGGTGAAGGCAGGGACAGAGCAGATCTAGAGTTCCGGGGGCGGGTCAATTCCGAAACGGCGAAAAAAACAGGAGTGCGGACAATAACCTGGACTCGAAATGAGACACGAGGATGTCGGTGTACACACTGGGAAGACCGGATGAGGGCGGTCAGTCTCCACCTCAAGTATGGCGGCCACTCGGCCGCGGTTCGCCGGGAATTGGGTTATCCCACGAAGAACACGCTGAAACATTGGGTCAGGGAGTACAATGCCACCGGCGCGCTTCATGACGGATATCGCGGTCGCCCACCGAAGTACTAGAAAGAGCGGAAAAGCATAAAGCCCCAAAACGGATCTACTTGTCGCCCACGCGTCTGGTCAACCGTGTACTCATATCCCCATCGAAGCCACTAGCCCTCTCTTGACTCCAGATGTTTCCGAAACTCACTCAGTGCTTCAGAGTCAGTAAGGCTGGCAACGTAGTCCTTGGCTCGTACGACATCCCACGTGCCTATCTGGTAGTTGTCTCCCGGTTGCTTGATACTGGATCCGATAAGACTGGCGAAGGGATAGTTCGATACTAGCCTCTTGGCCAGTCCAATCTCCTGTCCGAGTCTCTTAAAGTAGTGTTGCCCGTAATCCAGATTCATCAGGCCATCATGAGATGCCGCGAATTTGGGGTTAACCAGTCTGGGCACGAATGCATACAGGTATAGAAGGGGCCTGACCACATTGGCTGCTCGCATGTTAGATTGAACGACGAGAGGCTCCTTATGGAGTATTGCGGTCTGCAGATTGTCCCAGATCTCTTTTATCTCGGATCCCAATTCTGGAGAGAAGTCAATGGCATAGTAGGGATGTCTCCTCACTTCGGCGATATCCTTCAGTCTGGACAGTCGTACCTCAGTCGAGTTTAGGACATCCTCCATAATGACTTTCAGGATGGATCTGCGTTGGGATATGAACCTGTCGTATAGGTCCTCTCCGCGCGAAGGAGTCATGTCAATCGGAGGCCGGTAGAAGAATCTGCAAGTGCCAAGGCAACCCAAGTTCAGAGCACCCATTGCTATGCCATCTTCGAGATCGGAGATCAAATAGGATATCTTGTCGGCTATTCGGACCGCTTGACCCTCAAGATGACAGCCATCGTCGTTGATTATGTCCTTGTACTTGCTCTTTCCGATGACGGTACTCTGGAGACTCCTTGAGAAGGTGTGCTTCATGATGCATTCCATAGTCTCATAGGTCAGGTTCAGGCCCGGCACTCCATCGGCCCCCGGAGATCTGTAGACGTTCTCGAGCCACCTCACCACATCCACACCGTGCTCATAGTGGCTAAAGCCCCCGAACTCAGGTGCAATGGCGTCGAGAGCCTTGTTGAGGGCGTCCTCACCCGCGTGCCCAAAGGGAGTGTGTCCTAGGTCGTGGGCGAGTGCCCCAGCTTCAGTCAGGTCTCGGTTCAAGCCAAAACTCGTAGAAATGGTTGAGGCCAATTGCATGACCTCAATGCTGTGCGACAGCCGTCGCCTCAAACTGGAATCGCCATTCGCGGAATACATTTGACTCTTGCTAGCCAACCGCTTCAGGGACTGAGACCAGAGCACCCTATCCCTATCTCTTTGAAAGTCCAATCTAAAGCCATCGCCGTCGAGTCTGTCAGGGCGTCCCGTTGGTTTCGCCGATGCGAAGTGCGTTTGATATCTGGATTGGAGATCCTCCATCTGCTCCATTGTTCTCCGGGTCTTTGGAACATCGGCATCCGACCACAGACCGAGGCACTTGTCTGCCGATTCCACGCTGTCAGCGACGTTATCTGTGGGATGGGCTTCAGCGAGGCTTTCGATTACGGCCTCTTTCTTTGCTTTGTTTTTCCAGGCAGACAAGATTGCCGTCATGAGCGCAGAATCTTTGACCTTCCCCGCACGTTGGTCGCTTGTCCAGACAGATATTTCGTCTCCATCATATGACCGACTACTCACGTTACGGGAGAAGTCTTCTATTGGCTGAAGAAACTCGGTCTGCTTTGTGTCACAGACGTCGCTTCGCTGAAAGACCCTCATCCGGGATGGGTTCCTGGCAAATACGCTTGTGCATTTCTTGGCAGGGAGATCTACATGGAGATTCGCTCCATCGTTGGCTTTTATGGCTAGCAGATCGCCACCTCTCCATGGCATGGTGCTGAACCACTTGATGTCTTCGAAGGCCTTAGTTTCGAAAGTGGGCACACGATAGCTGACAAATCCGGATTCCACAGATATCACTTCAAAACCGCAAGAAAGCAGCTCCTTAAGCAGTCCCGTCCTCTGGCTGCCTATACCCGGCCTTGTCAGTCGTGGAGGAATAACGCAGAAGATGTGGCCATCCCGGACGAGAATCTCATTTGCCCTTGCAATGAACAGTCTAGTCTGTTCTGGATACCACGGAGGATCGATGACCACCACTGAGTTGTCCCTCTCGACTGATTCCGGCAGTTCATCGACGGCATCATAGGTTATCGCATTCAGAGTGGCAGACTGTCCAAGACACTTGATGACATCATCGTCTGCATCGAGTATCGTTGTCATTGTTTCGTACCTAGTGTTGAAGTAGTAGCCTACTGTAGGCGCGCCAAGGAAGGTGACAGGACCTCCCCCGCTTACTCCCCGTGCTGCTTCGGCCAACTTTTCTACGGCATCAAGAGTGAACCACCACTGACTCCTAAGTGGATCTGGGGCTGGCAGTCGTAGCGGCAGGTAGGCGCTGGCTCTCCTGGCACTTGCAGCCTTCTCCGTGCTAGGCCGAACATCTGCTGCGGTAGTTCCGCATTTCTTCAGGTCAGTGATGATCTCATGGACTAGCCTGACGTCAGCTCCATACACATACGGCAGTATCGAATCCTCGGTGCAGTTACCCATCGCCATTGCCTGTCGGATGGCGTTCTCGACTTCTTTGCGGTATTTCTCAGGAGTATCCATAGAGCACCTCAACATGCCGTCAATCTCCTACGGTCTCTGAACATTCTACCAAGTGCATGCAATTCCTTTTCTTCGGGATCCAGAGGCTGCTCAATGGTACAGAACAAGAGTCTCAATTACCTGGCCTGAGGTGAGTGTGGACTACCCGAGTCACGCTACCTCTGCACGGCGTTCGCGCACCTACACTGGCAGGTAAGCCACGGCAATACTCTGTGATTATTGTTCTAAGAAGTGGGTGACGGAGACAGGTCGCCCCGCCATGAAGGGGTTTCCCCACCGAGAAACGACACCAGGACTGAATCGAGAATCTGTTACAACTAAGTATGGGTCTCCCGGGAAGATGGCTAGTACTGAGGCCGGATCTCTGAGACGCGCCTGTGAGACAGAGGCCGTATGCGGCAGCCTTACCCAACCCCATTACCTCGGCGAGCTGCCGGACGTCCAGTAGCAGAGGAATCTGGTCCCATTCGATCATTTGTCATTCTCCCTCCACGCCCGTACTAGTCAAAGAAAGAGAAATGCACTATGGATTACGGGGTGGAATAGCTGTGGGATTGTAGAGTGACACAGTTGCGGAATCTCGGTGATGCATCGTCGCGACCACCAGGCATGATCCGAAATCGCCCCCCACAGCGGTGCGTCCTCTCTTCCCTAAGGCCCTACAAGGCTATGACGACGAGTACCGTACACGAATATGCTCTGCGGAACATATTCGTACAGGCAGCGCTTCGGTATGCCCCCAAGGGCCTCGAACGCGTTTAGGTGACACCGGATGAACGTCCCGGCATCAGCGCACAGGTGATCTCTGATTTGCATTGTGTTTTCCCTGCTCTAGTCTTCATTGCGGTTCTTCCCGTAGAATATCCTGCCATTCTCAAGATTTCTCTTGTAGGAGCACCCCCTGGCCAAGTCCCTATCTGGTTGCACGCACTTCTTTTCATCACTACACTGGCCATACCTCGAACAACACCCAAAGTGTTCTACCGGCTCGTCTAAGTAGCACTGTTCATAGACGTTTTGGGCGCCCCTAAGTATCGCTTCTGCAGAGGCATCACTCAACTCGATTCTTGCCCAACCGTTGATAGGCTTGCGATACGAATCGAGACCTGCGACTTCGGAACGTCCAAAATACCTATCGGCCAGCTCCAACCTAGGGCCTTTCTTCAATTCAACCACCCTAATGACGGCAGTCCTGCAAAAATGCACTGTCCGAAACCCCTGATACTGCTTGACCTCGAATCCGTCCTCACGGAAGTGCTCGGAGTGTTCAACGACCGCCCTTACGCTGACCAAGAACTCCTCCGCATTCATACTCAGTCCTCCTGTAGCAACCGTCTCAGGAATTCGTTCTCATCTATGATTTCTAGTGGTTTCCCCTGCGCGATGAGTTCCCTCGCCCTCTTTGTCTTGTTGCTTTCCTTTCCGTCGGCGAACCTGGCATAATCCTGCAACCCCATGACCAGCAAATTGGTGTCTCTCCTGACACTGTTAGACCCCAAGCCCCCTCGCTCCACCACTTTCTGTGCTGCTACTTGCCTTGTCATGCTTATCAATGTTCCAGTGAATACCACGTTCGTCCCAGAAAACACGTCCGAGACAACGCAGTCATGCTCCAATTCCTCCATGACAATGCGCTCAGGCCCGCTTCTCCGAATTCCCCTGTACCCTTTGGAGATGGAACAGGGCTGATAGCGGTCTTCACACAGTTCGCCTATCTGCATGTCAATTGTGTCTGCCAGCTCCGCGAGCGAATTGCAGCCGTGATACTTGCAGGCATCAACAAGTATCTTCCCGCACGTTCTAGCATCATCAAGGGGGTCATGATGGTCAAGCAAGTATCCGAGGCCGTTTGCCAGCGTTTTCAGAGTGTAGTTTATCTGTCCGTCCCATGTTTTTCGAGCAACGCAGCAGGTACAAATGAAGCTGATTTGTGGATACTCCAGTTGGTAGACGTCCAGCAATTGCCGCAAAACACCCATATCAAACGACGCATTGTGCGCTGCGACGATCCGGTTACCCATGAGGGCCTGGATCTCTGGCCATATTCCGCTGAATTCCTGCTTTCCAGCCACATCCTTGCTCGTAATGCCATGAATCTGTACATTGAATGGGTTGAAGTACCGGAGGTGTTTGGGCGGGGAGACTATCCACGTAAGTTCTTCGGCGATTTCCCCATCCTCGAAGAACACCAACCCAACGGCACAAATGCTTGCGCGTTTCTCGTTTGCTGTCTCAAAGTCTATTGCAACGAAATCAATGCCCACATCGACAGCCTCCAGTCTAGCCCATGTTCTGCCCCTCAAACTATCAACATGGACTATCAGGCTAACCTCAGTTTGCAGTGATGTGTTCTCGCGAAACCAGGGTATGGTAATAGGAGGGGTCTTGTCCATGATGGAATACACGTATCTGCTTTCTTCTTTAGACACATTTCTGGGAATTCCTACACATATGGAGAGGCAAGGTTTTGCGCAATGAATTTCCGCGAGATGTATCCTGGCGGGAAACCAAGACAAAGACCCCCGGGCAAAACAACCCCGGGGGTCATCTATTGACACTCTCAGTTGCCCTTCTCCGACTGATTCGGGGAACCTCTAGTGGCAACTCTTGAAACAAAGCCCCAGATAAACAATGGTGCGGGTGGTGGGATTTGAACCCACAAGGGCGTGAACCCACAGGATCCTAAGTCCTGCGCGTCTGCCAGTTCCGCCACACCCGCACTGCGCCGGGGCTGTCGCTCCCGGGATTACTCCTGTCAATCGCGCGATTGCGCTCGAAGCCACGGTAGAGCCGTTCCTCAGACAGTTCAACGGAATAAATGGTGGGCCATGAAGGGGTCGAACCTTCGACACCCCGCTTAAAAGGCGGGTGCTCT
>JAHDPS010000205.1 GCA_018434225.1 Bacillota bacterium | reverse complement strand
GCTCACGTCACCCCCGAGCACCATAGACCAGACTATGAAACCGAAGCCCATCACGAGACCGACGATCGTTCCGATATCCATAGCCTAGCCCCCAATCGTACCGTTATCAGGGGAGGAAGAGGGGCACCCGAGCGCCGGGCTGAAGATGCCCCTCTTGTATTCGATGACCCTCCGCACTATCTCGTCCACGGAGTCCCTTACCACCAGGTGTTTCCCGTTGGTGAGAACGATCACCGTGTCGGGAGTGGCCTCGAGACTCTCAATCAAATCGGCGTTGATGACCATCTCGGCGCCGTTAAGTCGCGAGATTCTGATCATCGCCCGCTCCCCCTCTCTACCGAGCGTTCAAGATCGGCCCTACCTCTTCAGGTTCACCAGGTCTTGAAGCATCTCGTCCGATGCCGTGATGACGCGCGAGTTCGCCTGGAAGCCCCTCTGTGTCACTATCATGCTGGTGAATTCCTCGGCGAGGTCCACGTTGGACATCTCCAGCGCGCTCGGCTTGATGTCGCCCCGCCCTCCGGTTCCCGCCTCTCCGATCTGTTCCGGGCCGGAGTTGTTCGAACTCACGTACAGGTTGTCACCGATCCTGAGCAGGCCACCCGGGTTGGCGAAATTGGCCACGCAGAGCTGACCGATCTGCTGGCTCTCGCCGTTCGAGTATGTACCCGTGATGACCCCCTCGCCGTCTATCGTGATCTTGCCGAGAGTCCCCATCGGGCTGCCGTTCCGGTCGATGAACTCCAGCGTGGATTCCCCGCCGTTCTGGGTCACCCGGCTGAAGTTCCACGTGACGCTGAGAGGTTCGGCACCTACCGGCGTGAACGAAGGGGGTCCCCCTGTCGCTGCGTCGAACGACCCGTCGGTGTTGAACGTCAACGTTCCGCTATCGGTTCCCGGGGTGAATGCCGGTCCCGACGCGGTCCAGGTCCATTGGTTCGGCACCGCCGTTTTCTCGAAGGCAACCGTTATGGAATGCGACCTACCCAGCGAGTCAAGGACGTCGACCGAGGTAGTGCGGATGAAACCCGTAGCCGCACCCGCGTCCAGGTTGTGCCCCCATTCCACTTCAGTCGTGGGCGTCGCCTGGATGACCTGTCCGACGGGGACCGATATGTTGCTCATGGTGGCGGTGTCCTTCGAACCGAACACCCCGTTAGTGGCCATCCAGCCCTGGACTCTCCTGCCACCCTGGTCGACCAGGTTGCCCTGGCTGTCCAGATCGAACATGCCCGCCCTGGTGAACAACCTGGTACCACTATCCTCCACCACGAAGAACCCGTTTCCCTGGATGGCGAGATCCGTCGTCTTGGCGGTGGACTGCAGGTTACCCTGACCCTGTATCGTGTCCACGCTGGATAGGCTCACACCCAGTCCGACCTGTTGCGGGTTGGTGCCGCCGCCTTCGCCGGTGGGCGCCGAGGCGCCCCTCATGGTTTGGCTGAACATCTCCTGGAAGTTCACCCTGCCCGTCTTGAAACCGATCGTATTGACGTTCGCAATGTTGTTGCCGATGACGTCCATTCGTATCTGGTGGGTCTTCAGACCCGAAACAGCCGAGAACATTGAACGCATCATACTCTTTCCGACCTCCCCGTATTGTTCGGCCGCTTCGATCGTTCAGCAGCCCCGGGCTTCCTCAAAGAGGTCCAGCCCCTAAACTATCACCGCGCTGTCGATGTTGGTGAACACGTTGTCCTTCATCCGCCGCATGTCGACAGCGGTGATCACCGTCCGATTCCTTACGCTCACCACGAGAGCCATGCCGTCCAGCAACACCAGGGACTCCCTCGATCCCTTGGATTGAGCCAGATCGACTCCGTGCGCGACTCTCTCAATCTCGCCGGCCCCGAAAGGGCACGATGCCGTTTCGATCCGCTTCTGCGCGTGAGCCGAGAATTTCAGCCCGTCCCCTTCGATAGCCGATTCCAGGAGCCTCTGGAATGTCCCGGGTTCCGGCCCGACGCCCCCGCCCCGATCGACCCTAGGACCAGGTGCGCCGACAGGTATTATCCTGCGGGATTCATCCAGGCCATCCACACCCATATGGCTCACCTCACACCCACGATGTCCTCAAGGGAGACCTCCGTCTCGCCGACCAGCACCCCGAGGCCATCGCGCAGTTTGACCCCCCACACTACCCCCTCGACCTTGACGCCGTTCTTCACCGCCGATACTGTTCTGCCGACCAGCGACGCCGCGAAGAGCTTCCTGATCCCTTCCATCGACTCCAGCGTGGACACCTGGGCGACCTGTGCGACGATATCCTTGTTTTCGAGCGGGGACAAGGGGTCCTGGTACCGCATCTCCGCCGCCAGGAGCCTCATGAACTCCCCCTGCATGTCTCTGGCCCTGTCTTTCGGCTTCCTGCCTTCGAAAACAGCCATCGTCTGGTCAGTAGCGGTTACCTCCATCCGTCATCCCTCCATCACCCTGATTTCGAT
>JAHDPS010000221.1 GCA_018434225.1 Bacillota bacterium | reverse complement strand
GGGGATTCGAGTAGGGAATTGAGGCCTGAGCGAAACATGTTGTACGAAGACCTGTTCAAGTTGCCTGGAGAAGCAGGCAGGTTCATCAGGACGTATTTCCTGCGCCTCCCGCGGCGCAGAGCTCGAGAAGACGATCCCAGACGGACGTACTCTCTGCGGGACGAGGCCGACCTTGTCTCGTGGAGACTGACCGAACTTTTCCTGAGAAGGGTGATGTGTGTGGACGGAAGTCGAATACAGCAGATCCGTAACCTGGGAGACCGTCTTGCCGACTACGTACGGGAGCAGAATGACCAGCGATTCTTTCGGACTTTCTTCATGGCGAACAAGTATCATGTGTTTCGTAGTGCCCTAGTAAAAACCGACATGGCTTGTTTACGTCGAGGCGATTCTCCTCTCATCACATTCGACCAGTACATCGAGATCTTCGAGGAAGGCGAAGAGGTGGCTAGGCCCGATTGGGATCTGGCCCGGGATCTGACGCTTATTCGTATGATCGAGAGATTGCACCAGATGGGCTGGATAACCGATAACAAGGAAGCCATTCCTGACCTGACATACGAGGAGCTGACGGAGAAAACTGTGAGTGAGTAGTCGGCGAGGCCATTCCACATCAGGTATTCTAGGAGTATTGAGACTTAGGGAGGGATAAATGATGGCGTTCGTAACCGGATTGATGTTGATTGATGCTCCTGCCTCGGCTTTGAACAATCTCGGGAACATCCCTGGAGCCCGAACTGACAACACGGTCGGAGTGAAGGCGATTCGAACCAAGGACGGGTCATTCCCTTATGTTTCCGCACAGGCGTTCCGATACTGGCTGAGGATGACTCTGCAGTGCTTGCACAAGGACTGGCAGGCCGCTCCGGTGTTCCGCGAGGAGAAGGTCGCATATACGGATGCCAACCCGATCAAGTACTGGGACGATGACATCTTCGGGTACATGAGGGCTCCTTCCAAGAAGGCCTCGGCCGTCGAGAAGAGAGAGTCCGACGCATCTCGGGAAAGCGAGACACCGACCACAGATACGGTCACGCGGGTGTCGCCATTTCGTGTAAGCACGTTGGTTTCGCTTGCACCTGTACACATCGTCGAGGATTTTGGGGTGATGTCTCGTCAGGACGGAGACCCTGTGCCCCATGAGCACCAGTTTTACCGAGCCACCCTAAAGGGACTGTTCTCACTGGATCTTTCTGCGTGCGGGACGTTTTCATACCGCCACAAGACAGGCTTCAGGAACCTGGATGATGTTCGTAAAGAAGAGGCGGTCAAAGCAGGCCTTATCGAGAACAAGGACGAGAAGACGTTTCGCCTTCCGTATGACCAGCGGATCGAGCGGATAGCGGAGCTGTTTGAGGGGCTCGCACACCTCGAAGGTGGCGCTAAACTGACCCTGCACTATACTGACGTGGTGCCGGCTCTGGTGATCATGGCGGTAACTAGGGGCGGCAATCATATCTTCGGGCATGTCGTGGGGGCCACAACCCGCGGTACCCCAGAGTTCAAGGTGGATTCACTGAAAGAAGCGCTGACGGTGTTTGGAGATGAGATTGTGTCGGATGTATACATTGGGTGGGTTCGCGGTTATCTCGATGAGGAGCGCGCGAAGCTCGAAGAATTTGCACGCACACCCGATGGGCAGAAAGCGCGAATCTGTCATCCTCGTGAAGCCTATCTGGCCATGATTAAGGAGTTGAAGAAGCCTGCCAACCGAGATTGGCTCAGCTAGGGGGCGCCCATATGCGTGTGCTCAAGGTGACTGCGGAAGGAATCATGACGTCTTTTCGCTACCCGCACTTCATGCAAGGAATACACCCGACTTTCGAAATGCCGCCGCCAGCGACGATCTACGGTCACATCTGTAGCGCGCTTGGCGAATGGATCTCACCCGCCGGGCTTCGGTTTGCGTACCGTTTCACGTACGAAGGTAAGGTGGACGACGTGGAGCACATTCATGTACTGACTCCGGCGACCGGCAAGATACCTCGTTTTGATCTACCAAAGACTTCTAACGGGTCTGTGAACCCTTTCAAAAGGACCCTACTCTTCAAACCAAGATTATCGCTATATCTTGATAGGCCTGAGTGGCAGAGCGCCTTCAGAAGCCCGCACTATGCACTGATACTCGGCCGGTCTCAGGATCTATTCACATACACGAATGTCGAGGTCATTAGGCTCGTTCGATCTGACAGTGCGTACTTTGAACACACCCTTGCTCCGTATAGTCTGTCCAGGCAGACAGCCCGTGGGATAGCGATCTTGATGCCACGTTTTCTGGACTACTCTCGTAACAGGGCGCCAACATTCGGAAGATACGTCGTAATCACTAAGCGTGTTCACAGCCGCGAATTACTGCGTGAGCCTTCCGAGACCTATTGGGTCGATCCGACGACACCATTATCTAACGATTCGCACCTTGGGCTTTTCTTTCATCAATTTATCGGTGAACACGATGATGCGATGTCTCTGGCCTGAGTGGTTGAACGACATCTGGGCGAAGAGTAGGCTCGAAGGTGAACGCGCCGGAGAATCACTGGCCCGTCATACGTGGAACGTCCTTGAGCGTTTGGTCGAGTCGACCAGGCTTAGGCCGGATCTACCCCAGGCAGTCGGCTTTCCTGGTCTATGGCGGTGCCTATTCTGGGCTTGCCTTCTTCATGATTGGGGAAAGTGCGCCCGAGGGTTCCAGTCCAGACTGCGAGAAGGCCCCAGATGGCCGCACAGGCACGAAGTGGCTTCGTTGTTGTTTGTCGATTGGCTGGAACCCTTGGTGCCTCCAAGCGAGCTGGTTTGGGTGGCCGCAGCCATAGTATCGCACCACCTGGATGCGCGGGAAATCGAAACGCTTTACCCTGAGGCGGATGACCTAGACGAAGAGGACTCACAACAGGACCCTATTGTCAGCCTGCTCAATGAGATCGACGATGCTTCCATCGATGGATTTCGCCGGTGGATGGTTGAGTGTGTGGGCTCGTGGGTGGATGCATTGGGTTTTCGAAACGTTGGGATCGACATAACAGGGTCGCCTGTTCCATGCAACGCCGCACACAGTGGATCTGTCCTTGAGAGAGCCTTGAGAGTACGGCATTGGTTGAATGCCTATCTGGGAGCGTGCGACCACGCGAATCTGGGGCGTGATCTGTCTTCTAGGATTGCCCCTCTTGCGTTGAGGGGCCAGATAGTCTCCTGCGATCACATGGCGTCGGCTCACACTGGTCCGTTGCCAAAACCATCTTT
>JAHDPS010000378.1 GCA_018434225.1 Bacillota bacterium | reverse complement strand
TGCACGGACAGATCCGTAATCTTAAGCATGGCTGGCCTCTTCCCCCAGGTACACCCTTATGACTTCTTCGTTACTCTGAATCTCGGTCGGGGTTCCTGTCGCTATTACTCTGCCCTGGTTTAGGACGATGACTCTCTCACACACCCCCATGACGACGCCCATCACGTGCTCTATCAGAAGGACTCCAATGCCATACTCGTCACGAAGGCTTGATACGAGCGCGACCAGAGCCCGCGTCTCCTCCGCGTTCATCCCTCCCACAGGTTCGTCCAAAAGAAGAACCTTAGGGAAGCTCGCCATAGCCCTCAATATCTCAAGCTTCCGTTGCTCGACGAGCGATAGATCCCCCGCCTTCAGATCCTTCTTGCCATCGAGGTCAAACCGTTCAAGATACTGGAGCGCGGATCCCCGTATTGTCCTCTCATCTTGCAGGAACCGGCGGCCATACACAAATGGTGCGAATAGTCCATAGCGCGCCTGGGCGTGAAATGCGACCAACACGTTGTCCAGCACCGATAAATTCCTGAACACCCTGATGCTCTGGAATGTGCGGGCAACGCCTCTGACGGCGATCCGATCCGGCCTCATGCCCGTTGCATTCTCGCCGCATATATAGATGGACCCCGCAGATGGCCGAAATACGCCGGTCAGAAGATTGAACAACGTTGTCTTGCCAGCCCCGTTGGGGCCGATTAGGCCCGCTATTTCCCCTTTGGACACGCTCATCGATACTTCTGAAACCGCCACCAGCCCGCCGAAAACCTTGGTCAGTTTTTCTGCCCTGATGACCTCCAATGCCGGGCCTCCCTCCTCGTGATCTGGTGGCGGGATCCTCCCGCCACCAGCTTGTTGGGGTATGATGGTTACGGAGCCATCTCCTCGAGGAATTGGCGCTGCCCGTTGACGATCTCGACAAATACGACGCCCTTCATCGGGATCCGGCGCTCATCAAAAGCATACTGACCGGTGACTCCTTGAAATTCCTTTGTATTGGAGAGGGCCTGTCTCACGGCTTCCGGTTCCGCTTTGCCGGCCACCTTGATGGCGTTGGCTATGAGCAGCGCCGCGTCATAACCAAGGGCTTCCCACGCGCCTGCCTCGGACTTGTATTCCGCCTGGTAGTCCTTGAGGAACTTCTCCGCGACTGGGTTGGTCACGTGGCCCGGGAAGAAATGAGTGGAATAGACCATCCCCTCCACTGCCTTCCCGCCCAAACCCACGAGGTCCACGCTGTCCACGCCGTCCCCCCCAATGAACTGAGCCTTGACGCCAAGGTCACGGGCCTGTTTCGCTATCAGGGGTGCTTCGGCGGGGTTGGCCAGGATCGCCAATACGTCTGGGGCCTGTTTCAGGTTCTTTACCCGGGTGAGCTGGGCCGCGAAATCAACGTCACCGGAGTGATAGCTCTCTTGTGAGATGATCGACTTGGGGTCGTTGGAATACTTCTTGAACCCCTTGATAAAGAACTCCGATATCCCGGTGCTGTATGGGTCGGCGATGTCAGTCATGACACAAGCAGTCTTTGCCTTGAGCCTCTCGACGCAGAACTTCGCGAGCATGTCGCCCTGGAAGTCATCCGCCATTGCTGTCATGAACACGTAATCACCGGGGTCGGTAAGGCTGGCTGACGTGCCGATAGAAACGAGGTAGGGAACCTTGGCGGCCTGAGCGACCGGAGCGCACGCGGTGACGTACACTCCCCCCTCTAGGCCAAAGACTGCCACCACCTTCTCATTGTTCACGAGTCGCGACATTGCGTTGATCGTTTCGGTCTGATTGCCCTTCCCATCGACTGTCACCATCTCGATCTTCTTGCCCAGAACCCCGCCGGAGTCGTTAATTTCCTTGATCGCCAGCCGCGCAGCCTTGTCCCCGGGCTGTCCGGCCATCGAGAACTCGCCCGTCAGGCTCCAGATGGCTCCCACTTTGATGGTGCTCTCGTCGTTGGGGGCAGGCGTCGGCGTCGCGGGCGGACTTGCTGGGGTTTTGCTTTGCTCGTTTCCGCATCCGACGATACCCAGGGCCAATACTGCGGTCAAGGCAACTGCTAGAGCCTTTCTGTAACCCATGGTCTTCCCTCCTGATTCGTGAATTACTTACCTCAGATATGGCCTCAAAGGGACAATCGTGTGTGTCGCGCCTCCTTTCCCGACTTCCCACAGCCAAATGGCCGGAATCGGTTTACCATCCAATCGCTACACCGGCCTCCTCATCGGAAATCCGGTTACATTCCACGTCACTCAATGCATCATCGAGAATAGACAACCCTCTGGCGGCCTCCTCGGCTGTCATGACGAGAGGTGGGTTGATTCTAAGTACGTTCCCATGTAAGCCGAGGAATATCATAACCAAGCCCCTCTTGTAGGCCGCATAGCACACCTTGTGGGCCTCTCTGCCGGCCGGCCTGTCATTGTCATCCACCATTTCCAGGCCCACAAGCAACCCCGCACCGCGAACGTCGCCGATGAGTCTGTGCCTCTTCTTCATCTCTCTGAGTCCGCGGACAATCATCCCACCGATTCTGGATGCGGCTGATGCCAGGTCTTCATCATGAATTACATCGAGAGTCGCAATGGCTGCCGCGCTCCCGATGGTGTTGCCTCCAACAGTGAGAAGGTGGCCACCAACCATTGAGTCGAGTACCTCTGCTTTACCTACTACGGCGCTCATGGGTATTCCCGAACCCAACGCCTTACCCAGGACCACCAGATCCGGAATCACGCCCGTGTGTTCGATAGCCAACATTTTTCCCGTTCTGCCGAGGCCCGTAAGGACCTCATCCACTACAAGCAGAATACCGTGCTCTCTGCACAGGTCGGCGACTCCCGTAAGATACTCGCTTGGCGGCACGATTGTGCCAGCATCGCCCTGGATTGGTTCAATCACGAAGGCCGCCACATCCTGAGGATCACATACGGTTTGAAACAAGTAGTCGCAGACGTATGTGAGACAATGTACACCACAAGTCGGATGGCGTAAACCGAACGGGCAGCGGTAGCAGTACGGGTAGGGGATCTTCACCACATCGGACAGGGTTATGAACCGGCTCTGCGACCGGAGCCCTGATAACGCCAGGGCACCCATGGTCTGCCCGTGATAAGCCCCAATGCATGCAATCAGCCGGGGACGGCCCGAGTGCCACCTCGCTAGCTTATAGACACAATCGTTCGCGTCGGATCCCGAAAGGCCGAACCAGACCTTCTTCTCGAAATCCCCAGGGGTAAGCGACACCAGTCTGGACGCCAGATCCACGGTAACATCGTTCCCCATCAGCGCAAAGCAATTGTGCGTTAGCCGGGAGGCCTGCTCGCATATCGCAGCGACCACCCTGGGATGGCAGTAACCCGTGTTGGCAACGCAACCACCTGCCTCAAAATCCAGGAAATGCCGGCCCGAGGCATCTGTGAGCCAAGCACCCTTTCCGGCGGTCATTGCGGCCGAAGGAAGGCAGCGTACATATAGGGCTTTACTGATGAGAGACTTCTCTCTCTCCTCCATGTTTAGAGCCGATGACTCACCGACCATCCGATCGCCCTCCGGTTTACCGCCCTCTGGGCTCTCTAGAAATTGGGCGGAGTAATTGCGGTGACCAGTAGAACCACACTATCCGAATTGTTGGCAATCCGGTGCGGAAGCGAGCTGTTGAAAGCAATGGAATCACCAGGGCCGAGTACAAAATGGTCATCGCCTACCCAAACGTCGAGTTGGCCTTCCAGCACCAGGGCAGCTTCGTCACCCTCATGGCCCATGGCCTGGGCGCGGTCAACCATTCCCGGCTCTAAACGAATCGTAAGGAATTCGATTTTCGAGCTCGACGGCGTGAGCAGCTCGTAGGTAAGGCCGGATGTCGGGATCCTCAGCTTGCACCGCTCTTCAGCCCGGACCACCATTCCTTTGGGACTTCCGTCCTCGAAAAACTCAGTAATCTGCGTATTCAATGCCCGTGCGATCGCTCTCAGTGAGTTGATCGATGGTTCGGTCACGCTGTTCTCAACCTGGCTAAGCAGACTTGTCGAGAGCCCACTCTTTTCGCCCAACTGCCTAAGCGTCATGCCTTTCAGTTCCCTGATCTGTCTCACCCGTGTTCCGAGATTCATACTATCCCTTCCAGAATTCAGACGTGATCGTCCGACGCCCCCGTGGAACGTCGCAAGGACTCAACCGCATTGCGAACGAATTCCTGCCCCGTCCTGGTCTCGACGGCAAGGAACTCGTAGTCGGCCTCTGTCAATCGGTTCGCGCAATGAATATGAAGCGTACGGGCTATGTACGATCGGCGCACTTCCTCTAAGTCGACATCGATCGCTCGCATTTGTTCGATTGATTCCGGAATCGCGATGCACTCACCCGGGACGTTGCCGGACGGGTTTCCGCGAAACACTTTGATGCCTTGCTGTCTAGCGAAACTAAGCTGGGCGTGATGGTGTTTCCCTGCGCCAGTGTACTCGGTCTCCTGCACCACGATTATGTCGTTATCATTGAATTCGCGGGCGAGAGAAATCGCCGCCGCCAGCGACGTGTTTCCAGCGGGACCTCTCTCGATCCCATCCAGTGTCGCCAGCAGCTCGGTGGCGTAGAAGACCTCCCCCTGGGTCACGAAAACGAGTCTATCGAGATATCGGAGGGCCCGTGCCGCATTCCGGGGGACATCGGTTCGATCCGGATTCACCGTGAACGGTATGCTATACCCGCTGTGACCTGTGGTAAAGGATTTCCGATTGAAATCGCGGTCGCTGGCCATGTGCAGCCCGCGTATGTCGACGGTTGCCCCAATGACCTGAGTGTCCGTGGCCCCTGCTTTCCTAAGGCCCCGCGCAGTCCCCGTCACATTGCCGCCACCCGCATGGGTCACGACCACTGCGGATGGGAGATTCCCAAATGCTTTGAGGCAATCCTGGGCAACCTCGTAGCCAAGTGTTTCAATGCCAGCAACGCCACCGGGCGTATACAGCGAGGCGTTGTAGAAACTGGTCTCCTCCAGGAGGCGAAGCTGGCAGTAAAACAGCTCAGGACCTACCGTGAGTTGCCAGACCTCGGCGCCGTACGCTTCACACGCACGCCCCTTCTCCAGGATCTCAGGCTGGCCTACGCCGTGGCTATCAAAAGCCTCCTGAAGAATGATACAGTCGAGACCTCTCATCGCCGCCTGAGAAGCCACCGCCGCCCCGTAGTTACCACTTGTAGCAGCAACTACCCCTCTGTAACCCTTTTGCCTCGCGTCATACACAGAAAGGGAAGCGCGTCTATCCTTGAAACTCCCCGAGGGATTGCGAGCTTCGTCCTTGACCACGATGCGAGCACCCTTGCCGGAGGGCGCATAGGACCGTGCTAAGCATGTCAGGTTCCTTAGCTCTATCATGGGAGTGCCACCCACGCCAGTCTCGGACTGGATAGCAGCAACTCCGGCAATATCCCGGACCGGGCTTGAAGACATCAGTGCTTCGTAGTCAAAACCCAGAGACTGCCTTTCAAAGCGTCCGTAGTCTATACCCACAGCAGCCCCCAGTATCGATTTCCTCCTCTTCATTACCGCCTCGTAGGACCAATCGGAACCAGTCATTCGCCCACCCTCCCTCGGGCAAGAAACGCCCTCATGCAACTTCTTGCCTCTGCGCCCAGTGGGAGGAGTTCTGGGACCGGGTCGCCAAAGTCATGAGTATACCTGGGATTCGCCTGGACAAGAACGCCATGCAGTAGACGGCCTATCTTGGTTCTGATGGCGACCTTCTGGCCGATCTCCGCATCCGACTGGAGGAACCCCTTGATTTTCACATTGTAAGGAGTGTGCTTCGTGTCATCGGGCAGCCCTTCCGCCCTGTTGTCTGGCCCGAGTATCGTGCGTTCGATCTGTACCCATGTTCCGGAAGCGATCATTGAGGCCTCCCCCGTTCAGGCTAGAGTTCGCGCGGAGCAGTTTACTGGTTCAGGATTCGCCAAGCGGCGACCGCTACTAGATCCGCGACCACCTTCTGAACGTTTGCGTCAATCTTTTCAGCGCTGTCATGAACAGAGTGATAGTACAGGTCATCCGGCTTCCAGAACCAGACTGCCGGCACCCCTGCATCCAGAAAGCGCCCGGATTCGGCGACTCCCCATCCGGCGGTCATCCTGCCCACATAGTATCCAAGCTCGTCGGATATCTCCTCCACCATCCTGAGGAGCCATTCGGTGTGCTTCTGCTTGTGGTCTGGCCAGTGACCATCATCCACCAGGTTCAAGCGACCGCCAACCCCAAACATGTCAAGGTCGAATACAGATTTGATGGACGAGACATCTGCACGGTGTGCCTGTATGTACGACCAGATCCCCTGCGTAACGCCCTCCTCAGCCGTACTCGAAAGAAACTCGATTGTACGCTTCGGCCTGCAACTGCTGAATGCACGCGCTAGCTCCAGCATAGCGCCGGTTCCACTACCATTGTCGTTTGCACCGGGGGCTATTCCGTTATCTCTGTGAGCCAGGACAATCACTCTCTCTCCGGGAGTCTCCGAACCCTTTAGCAACCCGCTGATGCAAAGGCTTTTCTGAACCGGCCTGGACGAGACCACTGTGACGCAGGCTTTGGCTTGTCCGCGGCCTATCGCCTCCATAATGGCGCAGCCGCCTAGCGCAGAAACGCATACGGCTGGCACTTGATCGGCGAGGAAGCGGTTCTCGATAGACGCGTTGCCCGCCTCCATCGACATGCGGTACGGCCACGGCATGGGGTGTATAGTCACGATGGCCTTGGCACCGTGACGCTTCGCCCGTGCAGCAAACGTCCCAAGCCAGAACTTGGATAACCCGAGGCCCGTCTCCAACAGCACCACTATCTTGTCCTTGACGTCGTGGCCCTCATAATCCTTATCCTCGCCTTCGCCCAAGAACACCAGTTCCCCGGTCATTCCGAGAGGCCCCGTCCCAGGTGAGAAATACGCTGGTATCGCATCCAAGGCCACGCCATTCTCACACAAATTGAATTGGCATGATTCCTCGACGTAGCCCGGAACCTCGATCGGCGTTTCCCGAACCTCGAGGCCCAGTCTGTCAAAGTAGTCTTCAATGTAGTCAATGGCTTGACGATCGCCATCAGTTCCGACGAAGCGATTGCCAATGGCGGCAAGCCTCTCGGTATGAGCCAGGGCATTCCTGGCCTTGATCTGGTTGCACAGGGACCGCTCTTCATTGGTGATCATTCTGGCACCTCCTACAATGCACTCTGCCTCTGGCATGTTCCGTGTACCTGGATATTTTTCACTTTGGCGGAAATAGTTCGCCGCTATTCATGATAATCCTTCAAGACCTTATCTAAAACCGTGACATCCGCCCCACATTTCTCGGAGTGCTTTCTGATACAAGCAGCCGCTCGGGTTTCTTCTCGGATCTGGCGAACTGTAGTCTTGCAGAGTAGATAGCCCCAATCCGGACCTTCCGGTTGCAGATTGGTTGGCTACCTGATTGATTGGCAAGCCTCCCCAGTGTGCTAGAATTCAGTCAGCTATCTTGCAATTGCGCCAGAACCTTCTACGACAAAGCCTGCAAACATTGCGCGATCAGGCCGCCCGTCCAGGTCAACCAGATTGAAAAAGAAACCACGGGACATCTATCGTGCATGACAAGCCTTATTGTCTAGTAAGTCGACTTTTGTTTCATTATCGGTTAGGAGGCAGTGCATTAGTGCGATCCGGCGTGGTTAACGGGCCCTTGATACTTGCGAGTCAGATCTGTTCGTGGTCGAGTTTGAGATTACACCGCCACTTAGGTTCACCGACTCCCAATCCGGGCGATTCACCGAAATACAATGTGGGCTTCAACAACAAGGCAAATACCAAGAGACCCTCCTTTAGGGGGGCTCGGTGTAGACCTTCGGTTTGCTGCACTGCTGCTGAGAAGCGGCCTCCAGTACAAACCTTAGACTTGCTAGCACAAATCTCCATCTAGCGATCTAGCAGCTCATTTCTTTTTAGCCTCCTAACTGATTTGGACAAGATGCCCTGAGGTTGGTAGAGTAAAACCAGAGGGCAGTGGACTCAGTTGGTGCGGAGGTAATTTACACGGGAGCAGAAGTTGCAGGTTGTGAAGGAAATGCTTGAGACTGGGAGCACCTCCCTGGTCGCGCGCAGGCACGGCATTCGGGATAGTGTGATGTGCCGGTGGGTGCAAAAGTTCAAAGAGCGTGGCGAGGGGGCCTTTGACCAGGCCAGATCTTCGGTAGGCCGCAGGGAACCTCCTGGGTACAGGGCGGTTATGTCTTAGAATGAGCGGCTGAAGAAGTTGTTGGGCGAAAAGGACCTGGAGATTGCCATTTTGAAGGACCTGGTAGAAAACGGACCGGAGATGGCAGAGAAGCGGCTACGTGAAGTTGACGGTCTGCCTTAGGAAAAGGTATGGCCCGGTAATCAACAAGAAGAAGGTTTACAGGCTGTGTAAGGAATTGCGGCTCCTGAGGCCACAGAGAAAGATGAGGCCTAAACACCAAAAGAATCTGGCCAGAAATCGCGAAGTGACTGGGCCGAACCAGTTGTGGGAAGCGGATGTGAAATACGGGTATGTGCAGGGACAAAGCCGGTTCTTCTTTGTGCTGTCGTTCCTGGACGTATATGACCGGTCGGTGATACATAGTCACATAGGGCTTTCGGCGACGGCGGAAGACGCGTCCGCGGCGCTGGGGCATGCGCTGTGGAAGAGGCGGTTGATGGCCGAGTCTTCAAAACCAGTGTTACGAACTGACAACGGGCCACAGTTCATAGCGGATGTATTTGAGACTGCCTGCAAGGACTATGGCGTTGAGCATGAGAGGGTACCATCCAGAACGCCGAACAAGAACGCTCACATAGAAGCTTTTCACCGGATACTCGAGAATGAATGCCTAGCCAGTGAGGAATTCGAGACATTCACCGAAGCTTACCGCAAGGTGGCGGAGTTCATGGAGTTCTACAACAAGATCCGGATATCGAGCATCCAGCTCCTGAAGAGTTCCATAAAGCATTTCGGAGCAACAATGCGAGATTGCTACCAATCAAGGTGGATGTCCAGAATTCGGGGGTCAGTTCGATTTTGCCTTCACGCTCGGCGAGACGGACGCGAATACAGGTGGGACCACCTATCGACACCTCCACAGGGTAGGGCCGGCCCCCTACGGGCCGACCCCACCCTGTTTAAGTCCATACTCTCCGCAAATCACATGGCGTGCAGCCGCCCAGCCGTCGCCCCGCGGAGCCTCAATGGGCGGTGCCGCTGCCTGAGGAAACCTACCACGCGCGGCGGCAGGGAAAGCGGCCGCACCGCCGAGCCGCGGGACAAGACCCCCCTGAGCGTTTCGCCGTCTATTCTCTCCGACTCCAGGAGGACGCCGGCTATCCGATCGATACCGGCCCTGTGACGCGTCAGTATCACCCGAGCCCGCTTTTCGGGGCCGTTGATCGCCTCGGCCACAGCCCTCGCAAGCACGTCGCCCGGTATGGACTGCGGGTC
Organism: Bacillota bacterium; assembly: GCA_018434225.1. Taxonomy (GTDB): domain Bacteria; phylum Bacillota; class Sulfobacillia; order JABLXB01; family JABLXB01; genus SM1-B181. The sequence goes on along the minus strand of JAHDPS010000378.1, from coordinate 9,208 downwards.
AATAATCCCCAGAGGCGACATCCCCGTGAGCACGATCCGCCTCGCCATCTGCACGGCCCTATCGAAGTCACCGGCCGCCCCCGTGCTCCGGGAGCCGTACACCAGCTCCTCGGCCAATGCGCCCGCCGTCAGGCTGGCGATCTCCTCCTCCAGGTGTTCCCTGGAGTGAATGTATCGTTCCTCCTGGGGGGCGTTCCTGACATAGCCGAGCGCCTCTCCCCTCGGCGATATCGTCACCGAAGCGACAGACCCGGGCCTCAACGCCTCGCCCACGATGGCGTGGCCCGCCTCGTGCACGGCAACGCGCCTCAAATCCTCGTCGGTCGGCCGGCGGTCGAGCTTTTCGCCCAGGATGACCTTATCGATCGCCTCTTCGAAATGGCGCTGCTCGATCTGTTCCTTTCCCTCTCTCATGGCAAGAATAGCCGCTTCATTGGCCAAACTCTCGAGATGCGCCCCGCTGAATCCGAACGTCTGCCTGGCGAGGGCGCTCAGATCCACGTCAGATGCAACCGGCTTGCACCTCGTATGAAGTCCGAGCACCTGGAGCCGCCCGTCCATGTCGGGAAGTTCGACCCGTATGACGCGGTCGAACCTGCCCGGTCTCATGAGGGCCGTGTCCAGGAGGTCCGCCCTATTTGTGGCCCCAATGACGAGGATCCTCACGTCGTCCTCAATAGACAGCCCATCCATCTCCACCAGGAGTTGGTTTATGGTCTGGTCGTATTCGAGGTGGCCGACGTTGTGACCGCGCTTGCCGCCGAGCACCTCGATCTCATCGATGAAGATGATGGCTCCCTTCTTCCCCATGCTCCTGGCCGTCTCGCGTGCACTCTTGAACAACTCCCGGACTCGTTGCGCGCCGACGCCGGCGTAGACCTCGATGAATTCACTGCCGCTGGTGGCCATAAAGGCCGACTCCACGTAGTTCGCCGCAGCCTTGGCGAGCATCGTCTTACCGGTTCCAGGCGGGCCGGTGAGCAGCAAGCCCCGCAGGGGTCGTATCCCCAGTCTGCTGATGACATCATTGAGATTGATGAAGTCGAGCGCCTCAAGCAGTTCCTTCTTGGCTGACGCCTGCCCCCCTATGTCTTTGAACGTGACCGGAGAGGCCCTGCCCGGGGTGACAGTCGTGAATCGCTTGGAGAGGCCCCTCAAGCCCGAGGTCTTAGCGAGCACATAGATGAGAATGCCCAGAAACACGACGGGCAGCACATTGAACCCAGCATAGGCAAGATATATTATCGAGCCTGCGAGTGTCCCAATGGCTATCTCTCTCCACATTTCAATTCACACCCCCACATGAGGATCGCGGCTCTCAACGGGCCTCGGCAAGACCTCATAGAGATAGTGTCCGTTGAGATGCAACTGCACATAGACGCTGTCATCATCGACGAACACCTTATAGCGTTCCAGGTCGGCCTCCCGCGCGAGTCGTTCGATCTCCCCGGCCATTCTGGAGAATCCACCAGTGGCCAGAGCCTCCTGGATGTGAAAATGTATCGAGTAGTAGGCTTCTGAAAGGATCTCGTCCCTGGCGTCTTCCGTGATCACACTGACCTTCCGGCCCCTCGACACGGTCTCCGCACGCTCCTGAAGCCCGGCGACCTCCTTATGCAAGTCCTGGACCTCGGCGAGCTTGACGCGGACCACGATGACAGGGTCTCTCTTCGCGACGGTATAGGACAATACTGCCGGCGACTGCTTGAACACCTTGTCCAGGGGCTCGCCAACCGAAAACCTGCTATACAGCAGGTTGCCCAGGTATAGCACCGAGAAGCTCACCGCAATGCCGGCCACCACCGCGGCCACCTGTCTTGGATTGGGTTTCACCCTCACACCAGCTCCACCGATTCTGTAGTCGTTGGCGCGATCGATTGCCTGTTGGACCGCAAAACAAATCAACAGCCTATTGTGATGCAGACTGTTGACATAAGTATATCAGAGCGAATTAATCAATGACACCCGTCCCCCCCAGGGAATCCCTGGTTATCATGCCAGCGTAGCCCAGAGATCATAGGCGGACACCCGGGTGACGACGGCGGTGACGAATTGCCCCGGGACCAGGTTGTCCCCTTTCACTCGGACGACGCCGTCCACTTCGGGTGCATCCCTGTGAGTGCGGCCGATCCAGCGGGTACGCGCATCCCGGCTATCCCTGCCTTCGATTAGGACCTCTATATTCGAGCCTATGAGGCCCTCGGCGATCTCCCTGGATATCCCCTTCTGTATCTCCATCGCGCGGCGATACCTCTCCCTTTTCACCCGGGAGGGCACCTGCGGTTTCATAGTTGACGCGGCGGTCCCGTCCTCGTTCGAATAGGTGAACACACCGGCGCGGTCGAAACGAGCCGCCTTCATGAACTCCACGAGATCCTCGAAATCGCGCTCCCCCTCGCCGGGGAATCCCACCATGAACGTCGTCCTGATGGCGATGCCCGGAACGGCATCCCTGAGCCTCTCCACCGCCCTCAGCGCGGATTCCGCGTCGTGCGACCTGTTCATGGCGCGGAGCATCCTGTCGGACCCATGCTGGACGGGCATGTCAATGTACCGGCACACGCGCGGTTCCGACGCCATGACGTCGATCAACTCGTTCGAGACCCTGGATGGGTAGCAGTACATCAACCTGATCCAGCGCAGCCCCTCCACGCGAGAGACGGCCCTCACGAGTTCGGGGAGCCGGGGTTCGCCGTACAGGTCCACCCCGTACGCCGTGGAGTCCTGCGCGACGACCACGACCTCCCTGACGCCGGACGAGGCCAGCGCTCTCGACTCCTCCACCAGTGACTCCATGGGCCTCGATCTGAGGGGGCCGCGTATGAACGGGATTGCGCAGTACGAACACCTGTTGGAACACCCGTCGGCGATCCTCAAGTAGGCAGTGTATCGCGGCGTAAGGGGAAACCTTGGCATTGGCCGGCGCGCGTCGCCGCCCCGCGATCCGGGCCCGGGGCGCCCGGGATCGGAGAACTGGGCCAACCGTTCCCCCCTAAGAGTGCGCTCCACCACCTCCTGTATGCTGGACACGTCACCCACTCCAATAATGCTGTCTATCTCCGGGATGTGGCGCAGGAGCTCCCCCTTGTAGCGTTGCGCGAGGCAGCCCGCCACGATCAATGCCCTGCAGTTGCCGGTGGTCTTGTATCCGGCCATCTCGAGTATGGTGTTTATCGCTTCCTGTTTCGCCTCTTCAATGAACCCGCACGTGTTTACCAGTAGAACCTCAGCCTCGGAAGGGTCCGCCGTTATCTCGTAGCCGGCCTCAACCAAAAGGCCGAGCATCCTCTCGGAATCCACAAGGTTCTTCGAACAACCCAGCGACGCCATTCCTACCTTCGTCAAGTCCTCACCCACCTCGACCGGGCAATCCTTCGTATGATCCTCGCCCCTGTTCACTCTTCGATCATATTGTCCCTGCGGATGTATGTAAAGGGAACAACGCACCAGAAGAGGGATTCCGGCGTGACTGCGTAACGTATTGGAGGATGGAATATTGCGCCAAGCATGTCTGTTCAGTCAGGCCGAGTTCGAAACGCACGGAGGTGCGACGATGATCGATACCGCGATGTTCGAGGCTCTGCAGGGAGATATCGTCACCTGGAGGAGGGCGGTGCACCGGAGGCCGGAAACCGGCATGGCCCTGCCGGAAACCTGCGCCTTCGTAAGGCGGGCCATGTCGGGGATCGGGGTGAAGGATTTGAAGGCTCGAACCGGTGTGGTGGGACTCATCGAAGGCACCCGACCGGGGAAGTGCTTCGCCATCAGAGCGGATATGGACGCTCTTCCGATACAGGAGGACACAGGCCTCTCGTTTGCGTCGGAGAAGCCGGGCGTAATGCACGCGTGCGGTCACGACGCGCACGTCGCCATGGCGCTGGGGGCCGCCAAGATCCTTGCGGGCCGAAGATCGGACTTCGCCGGTTCGGTCAAGTTCATCTTTCAGCCGGATGAGGAGTCATCTGGTGGAGCGCTGCCGATGATCCTCGAAGGGGTTCTCGAAAACCCGAGCGTCGGGGCCATCCTAGCATGCCACGTCGGGAACATCTGGCCGAATGCGAGGCGATCCGGCGTCATCGGGGTCAGGTTCGGCCCAATGATGGCTTCCTGCGATGGCCTGTTCATCAGGGTTAAGGGCAAGGGCGGCCACGGCGCCATGCCTCATCTCACGGTGGATTCCGTGCTCGTCGCGGCGCACATCGTCACGTCGCTACAATCGATCGTCAGCCGCGAGATCAATCCCACAGCGTGTGGCGTGGTCACCATAGGCAAGATCAGTGGCGGTTTCGCGCATAACGTTATCGCCCCCGAGGTGGTCATGGAGGGGACGATGCGCTCCCTGAACGCGGAGACCCGCAACTATCTGAACCGGCGCCTCGGGGAAATCGCCCGCTCCGTCGCCTCGGCTATGCGAGCGGAAGCGGAGGTGAGAATCGAGGAGGGTTATCCACCCGCGACGAACCATCCCGGATTCACGAGATTCTTCCAGGGTGTCGCCCAGGAGATGTTCGGAGCGGGATGGGTAGGCGAAATCTCTGAGCCGTGCATGGGCGCCGAGGACATGGCGTATTTCCTCGAGAGGGTGCCTGGCGCGCTTTTCACCCTGGGGACGCAATCGGACGACCCGCGGACCGCGTATCCCCATCACAATCCGCGGTTCGACATCGACGAGAGCGTGCTTTGGAAGGGCGCCGCCGTGATGGCGGAGACGGCGATCGCGTGGCTCGCCACCCAATGAAGCGCGAACTATGCCGTTATCTCGTCACCGGCCGCCCAGATACTCCACGATGCCGACCAAGAGGCCCCTCGCGGCCCGCGAGCGGAACGCGGATGATGAGAGCGCTTTTTCATCCTGGCGGTTGGTCATGAAACCGATTTCGACGAGGGTGGCGGGAACCCGGCTGTGCCTCAGGACGTAGAAACCCGCCCACTCGACCCCGACGGGCTCGAGGCCGGTCTCTCCCGTGATCCCTTCCAGTAATCTCGCCGCCAGTCGCCCGCTCGCATCGCCCCCGTGATGAAAGGTCATCGCGCCCGAGACCCCCGGATTCTTCTCGTAGGCGTTGTTATGTATCGAGATGAACATATCGGCGCCCGCACGCTCCGCGACCGCCACCCTGGCCCCAAGTTCCTCCGCGTCGCTGGAGCCCGGCCCCGTCAGCTCCTTGTCGGTGCGCCTTGTCATGACGACGCGGCCACCGAGCTGTTTCAGCATACGCTCCAGTTCCAGCCCTATCGCCAGCACGTTGTCGGCCTCGCGCGTTCCACCTTGGCCGACGGCGCCGGAGTTCCACCCGCCGTGTCCCGGGTCGACCGCAATCGTCTTACCCGCAAGGAGCCTCCGCGCCCTGCTGGCGAAGTCGGAGCGAAGCGCCTCCGCTGTTTGGGGTCCCACTATTCCGTCAACCACGAGCCCCAACTTTTCCTGGAATGACCTTACCGCCATTTCCGTTCTCGGCCCAAATACACCATCCAGGCTGCCGGGGTCGAAACCCCTCGATTTCAGCATCTTCTGCAGATCGACAACCGCTTCGCCCGAACTGCCCCTATCGATGATCGCCGCGGCGGAGCATAATCCGCCCGGAGCGATCACCGCCATTACGGCGACCATCGTGAATATTGCGAATAGTCGTCTCATGTGATTCCTCCCGGCCTGGTCAAAGTGGTTTCCTCTTGAAATGCTTATCCAATTGTAGTGAATACAGCCAAATTAGTCAGGTCGCGTATTGCGCGCTCAATGCGGGAGGAAACAAGGGGCGGTTGCCAACGTCCTGCATAACCGGCACATATCGCAGAATATCAGGTAGATGGAAATCGTACTCTGTTCCCGCGCTTCACTGCTCCTCGAAGCCGAGCCTCCAGAACGCCACCCCTCGGAGGCCGTACCTCCTGGCTAGGCCGGCGCGGAGCGCGACCGCGGTCTTGTCGATGAATCTCACAATTCGCCGAATACCCCCCGAGTCATAGGTGTAGAACGGCTCCATGCCCGCCGAATCCCATTCTATCCTGGCGCCCTGGGCGGCGGCCCTCGCTACCGCCGTGGCCGCGGAGATGTATTCGGGCTTGCCCGCCCTCGCGATGGAAGGCCAGTCATAGCCGTATGACCCAATACCCAGGGACAACTTCGAGGCGGGGATGAGTCTCGCGGTCCGCCGGATGGCCGCGTCCACCCATCCAAAGGGCGCCACCGGCCCCTCCGTGCTTCCAGGCCAGTGCCTATCGTAAGCCATGAGTACCACGACGTCGGCCACCGCGCCCAACGCCCTGTAATCGTACGCGCCGCTTATTTCGGCGGGCATCTCCGCATCCGGGAATACCGAGACCACGAACGATCTACCCCTATCCTTCATCGCCGCGGACAGGCTGGACGCGAGTTCAGTCAGCCTCTTCTTGTACTCAGGGGGAACCAGCTCAAACGAGAGATTGAGACCATCGTACCCGCCGGCCTCGACCTCCGCCACCAGAGCGTCCACCGCCCTCCGCATCGCACCTCGATCCCTGAGCACGCCGGAGTTGTCGCCCCCAGGGATCTTGGCGTTCGTGACGGCGGGCACAACCGCTATTCCCCTCGCGCGGCAGTACGCCAGCACCTCCCGAGATGACGCCGACTCGACTGTGCCGTCGGGCATCACGGTGTGCCAGACGGGATAGATGACGTCCACGCCCCGCCCCGCGCCGGACTCGGCCAGTCCCTTGAGGGCCGGGAATGAGCTGGGGAACACCTCGCCCCAGCCGTTCTCAAAGAAGGCGGACGTCTCTATGTTCCGCGCGGGAACGAATCTCGAAGGCGGGAGGCTCGATAGGGATCGCCCAAGGAACGCCACGGCAACAGCGGCGACCGCGATGGCCGCCCTCTCCTCCCGGGAGCGCGACATCGCCCACCGGTGGGCGGACAGGAGCCGGGGCCTCAACCAGAGTGCCGCCTCGTCCAGCCTTCCTAAGAAACCGTCCAGGTACCGACCGATGGTTGAACCATTTAGTCCGCGCTCGACGGTCTCCAGGCCCTGCCGCAAGCTCGGAGCGGACCTCACCCTCTCCAGGAAATTCGACGCGATACCAGCATACCGCTCGAAATCGCGGCCCAGGCCACGGATCATCTCCACGGCGATCTCGTATACCCTTCGCGCCGCGGCGCGAAAAAGCGACCTCCCGCCCACTTTCTAACCACCTCTCGACTGCCTCACCCCTAGTATCCCCGCGCGCCGTCGTTGGATAGCCGCGGGCGACCCGCCCTCTTCGGAGGAGTTGGCTCCGTTCCGAAGAATGTGAGGACGCATGGAGAACAGCCGTTTGCCGAAGTCAATTCTGCTCGATCCGAGGATAAAGAGGTGTGTCGCGGCGGTGCGCGAACTGCCCCCGCGCGATGCCGAGTACGCGCCGCTCCCCGAATCGCTTCACCCGATGCTCAAGCGGGCCCTCGCCGAAAACGGCATCGCGAGGCTTTATTCTCATCAGGCTCAGGCATTCGAGTGTGTCACCGCGGGCGAGAACATCGCCGTCGTCACGCCCACCGCTTCGGGGAAGACACTGTGTTACAATCTCCCAGTCGTTGATTCGATATTGAAGGACCCCTCTTCCAGGGCGATTTACCTATTCCCCACCAAGGCTCTGTCGCAGGATCAAGTGGCGCAGATCCACGCGATTACGCAACCCTTCAACATGGGAATCAAGACGTACACCTACGACGGAGATACGCCGGTTTCCGCGAGAAAGGCGATACGCAGCGCGGGGCACATCGTAGTGACGAACCCGGACATGCTTCACACGGGGATTCTCCCCCATCACACCAAGTGGCTCAGGCTGTTCCAAAACCTGAAGTACGTGGTCGTCGACGAGCTGCATACATACAGAGGTGTATTCGGCAGCCACGTGGGCAACGTCCTCAGGAGGTTAAAAAGGATCGCGGCGTTCTACGGGTCCCACCCGCAATTCATCTGCTGCTCCGCTACGATCGCGAACCCGCTCGAACTTGCCGAGAGGTTGACGAGCGAAACCGTCCGTCTCGTGGACCGGAACGGCGCGCCCTCCGGCAAGAAGACGTTCATAATCTACAACCCGCCCATAGTGAATCGCGATCTTGGGATAAGAAAGAGCTGTCTCCTGGAAGCCAAGAATCTCGCCGCCAATCTCATTTCCGAGGACATCCAGACCATAGTGTTCGCCCGGTCCAGGCTGGCCGTCGAGGTGCTGGTCACCTACCTCAAGGACGCGGCCATGAAGGGGCCGGTGGATGACGGCAGGGTCAGGGGATACAGGGGCGGATACCTTCCGGCCGAGCGGCGGGCGATAGAGCGCGGCCTCCGCGACGGGAGCGTGACGTGTGTCGTGGCAACGGACGCGCTGGAGCTCGGCGTGGACATAGGCCGTATGGAGGCCGCTATAATGGCGGGGTACCCCGGCAGCGTGGCTTCCTCGTGGCAACAGGCCGGCCGAGCGGGCAGGAGGTCCGGGGAGTCTCTCGCCGTGATGGTGATGTCCAGCGCCCCAGTGGACCAGTTCATAGCCCAAAACCCATCGTATTTCTTCGGGAAACCGCCGGAGCACGGGCACCTTAATCCCGACAACCTATATATCCTGCTCTCACACCTAAAGTGCGCGGCCTTCGAGATTCCGTTCGAAGACGGCGATTCCTTCGGAACGGTCCCGCCGGCGGCGGTGGCGGACGCGCTCGATTACCTGGCCGACCAGAAGATCCTCCACCGCTCGGGGAACAAGTGGTTCTGGATGGACGACTCCTTCCCCGCCGAGGAGATCAGCCTGCGATCCGCCTCATCGGACAACTTCGTCGTCGTGGACACCACGGAAGCGCCCGCGTCTCCCAGGCTGATCGGCGAGGTGGATAGGTTCAGCGCGCCGATGCTGATACACGAGGGCGCCATCTACATCCACGAGGGACAGCAATACCACGTGGACAGGCTCGACTTCAACGAACAGAAGGCGTACGTCACCAAGGTGAACGTGGACTACTACACGGACGCGAACCTGGCCGTGAGCGTGCGCGTCATCCGCGAAAACGACGCGAACGACGATGCCACCGGAGAGGCCGGAGACGACCTGGACGGCGAGCGCCCCGTTCCGGCGAAATCCCTGGGCGAGGTCGTCGTCACGGCGGTCGCCACAATGTACAAGAAGATCAAGTTCTACACGCACGAGAACGTCGGATCCGGAAGGATCCACGTACCCGAGGAACAGATGCAGACGGCCGCAT
>JAHDPS010000088.1 GCA_018434225.1 Bacillota bacterium | reverse complement strand
TCAACCTGGAGCGCCTCAAGGACGCGGGCGTCGCAACGGATTTGGTACTGATTAGAATCCCGATGCTTTCGGAGGCTGCGCGCGTTCCTCTGCTGGCCGCCGCGAGTCTGAACTCGGAGGTCGAGATAATCAGGGCCCTGGGAGAGGCTGCGAGCGCTCTCGGCAGGACGCACGGCATAATCCTGATGGTGGACGTCGGCGAGCGGCGGGAGGGCATTCCCCCCGACGAGGTATTGCGGACGTGCAAGGAGATAGTCCGGATGAAAGGGGTCAGGCTGGAGGCCCTGGGCACTAACGTGGCGTGCTTCAACGGCGTATTGCCTACGCGGGAGAACGTTCAGATTCTAGTCGACCTGGCGAGGGATGTGGGGCGGGAGATCGGGCAGGAGGTCGGGGTTTCGGGGGGCAGCACAGCCACGACTATTCTGTTCGAGAAGGGCGAGATGCCCACCGGCGTCACGGAGTTGAGGATAGGCGAGGGCATCCTCCTCGGGACGGACATCTCCTATAGCAGGCCCATCCCCGGCGCTGTGCAGGATACGTTCACCCTTGTGGCCGAGGCGGTAGAGGTCCGGGATAGGCCGTCCATGCCCGAAGGGATCATCGGCTACGATTCATTCGGCGGCAAGCCGGTGTTCATCGACAGGGGCATGAGGCGCAGGGCCATCGCGGCGATTGGGAAACAGGATGTCGAGGTGGCAGGGGTCACCCCGGTCGATCAGGGCATCGAGATCGCGGGCGCGTCCAGCGACCATCTCATACTGGACGTCACTTCGGCGGAGAAGCCTGTTCGCGTCGGGGATAAGATCGGGTTCAGGCTGAATTACCCGGCGGCGCTGAGACTCATGACATCGGCGTATGTCGAAAAGGTGCTCGTGTAGTCTGCGGGCCGCCTGCATGGTAATTGGCGCAAAAGCAAAATAATTTGCTTCTTGCGAGGCTGAGGACCCTGCCCGGAAGGTCGCGAGAGACCGTTCGGTGCGGGGCCCTATATCTTCTAGCAGCGCTTGGGATATTCATGGTTTGGGAATGCCGGGGTCGTCCCCTGTGGCACGGTAATTGCGTGTGCTTCTGATCATGATAAAGGGGCCCCCGACATGGGGCGCCCGACAAAAGGAGGAGCGGTTCATGCGCAATGTGAGAGTGATTCTATGGGGTCTCGGCGCGATGGGCGGCGGTAAGGGTAAAGTGCTCCTGAACCGGCCTGGAGTGGAGATAGTCGGGGCGATACGGTCGAACCCCAAGAAAGCGGGGGTGGATCTGGGAGAGGCCCTGGGCACAGGCAAGAAAACCGGGGTCACCGTGACCGCGAATCCGGCGGACGTGATCGGCAAGGTCGAGGCGGACATAGTGCTTCATTCGACGGCTTCGTGCGTGAAGGAAGTATATGACCAGCTGGAGGACTGCATGAAGGCCAAGCTCGACGTCATCTCCATAGCCGAGGAAATGGCGTATCCGTGGGCTGGCAGCCCCGAACTGTCCGGGAAGATCGACCAATCCGCGAAGAAGCACGGGGTTACGGTCCTCGGCACCGGGATCAACCCGGGGTTCGTCCTGGACACCCTCATAATCTCTCTCACCGGCGTATGCACGAAGGTGACGAAGGTGCGGGCGGCCCGAATCAACGACCTGTCCCCATTCGGTCCGACGGTCATGAGGACTCAGGGCGTGGGGACAACGCCCGAGGGGTTCAAGGCAGGGCTGCAGGACGGCAGCGTAGTCGGCCACATAGGTTTCCCGGAGTCCATGATGCTTATCGCAAAGGCGCTCGGCTGGAAATTGGATGAGGTGAAGCAGAGCAGGGAACCGATCATATCTAAGACGCACAGGGAAACGCCCCACGTCAAGGTCGAGCCCGGGATGGTCGCGGGCTGCAGGCACATCGGCAGGGGATTCGCGAACGGCAAAGAGGTCATTACACTCGAGCATCCGCAGCAGATTAGGCCCGAGGCCGAAGGGGTCGAGACAGGCGACTACATATGGATCGAGGGCGAGCCGAACATCAACCTGAGCATCAGACCGGAGATACCCGGCGGAATCGGCACGATCGCGATCGCCGTGAACATGATACCGTCCGTCCTCAACGCCGCTCCAGGTCTCGTCACCATGAACGACCTGCCGGTTCCGAGGGCCTGGATGTGCGACTTGAGGGAACTTGTCGAAAGGGAGTGAGCGTGTTGGGATTCTCGGCTGCGGAAACAGCCGGTAAGATCGAGCGGGCGAAGAAGGGCGATTGGGTGCAGGTCTACGGTGTTGTGTTGAAACCCGAGGAGCGGGCCCCCCAGGTACCGGAAGATACACACAAGGTACCGCTCGAAATGAGGATAAAGGGCTTCATCCAGCAGGACGCGCAGGTGGGGGAGGAAGTCACGATCGAGACGCTTACGGGGAGACTCGTGAGCGGCAAGCTGGTGGCCGTCAACCCCGCTCACGAGCATGATTTCGGCAGACCCGTGCCCGAACTCGCGAAGGTGGGCTTGGAACTCAGGGCCATGCTGCAGGGCGGGGGTGATGAGGCGTGAACGGAGAGGTTCGCGACCGGTCTGATCACAGCTACCAGGCGGTCATGGCGAGGCGGCCGGAGATAATGCTCAGGTCCGTGGGACTCGACTATAACAAGTTCGCCCGCGGTAAGATCTCCTTTGACTACGAGGGCATGATGAGGGATGCCGCGTACAGCCTGGACGAGATCGAGCGCATCCAGAGTGAGACGAACATAGGCAACACGCCTTTGATTGAACTCAAAAACATTACCGAGATCGTCAGGAGGATATCCCCGCGGGGCAAGGGCGCCAGGATCCTGATAAAGGACGAGGCGTGTAACCCCTCCGGCAGTTTCAAGGCCAGGCGGGCCAGCGTGTCCGTATACCACGCCAAGAAGCTCGGGTACAAGGGGGTAATATCCGCCACCAGCGGCAACTACGGGGCCGCCGTCGCCTCCCAGGCCGCGATAAGGGGCCTGAAGTGCATCGTGGTACAGGAGGTGCACGACAGCAGGGGCCTCGGGCAACCGGAGATCGTGGAGAAGGGGAGGGCGTGCGAGGCCTACGGGGCCGAGGTGGTCCAGCTCACCGTTGGGCCTGAACTCTTCTACGTCTTCCTCAGGCTGCTCGAGGAGACGGGGTATTTCAACGCCTCGCTGTACACGCCCTTTGGGATCGCGGGGATCGAGACGCTGGGCTCGGAGCTCGTGGCCCAGGTCCGCGAGAGATTCGGCAAGGACCCCGACGCGGTGTGCGTCACGCACGCGGGCGGCGGAAACGTGACCGGGACCGCTAGAGGACTGATCAAGACGGGCGCCACGCGGACCAAGGTCATCGGGGTGAGCGTCGACCTATCGGGCCTCCACATGGCCTCGGACAGGGATTTCAACAGAAAATCGTTCACGACCGGCCACACGGGGTTCGGCATTCCGTTTGCGACGTGGCCTGACAGGGCCGATGTCCCGCGCAACGCCGCGAGGCCGCTCAGGTACATGGACAGGTACGTCACCGTCACGCAGGGCGAGGTCTTCTATGTGACAGAGATGCTGGCCCAGATCGAGGGCCTGGAGAGGGGTCCCGCGGGGAATACCTCTCTGGCCGGAGCCATCGCCATAGCCAGGGATATGGACAGGGACCAGATACTCGTGGTGCAGGAGACCGAGTACACCGGCGCGGGCAAGCACCCGACCGCGCAGCTCACGTTCGCGCGCGAGAACGGCGTGGAGGTCAGGCGCGGGGATCCGAGGGAGAACGTGCCGGGCAAGGCGATCGTGATTCCGGAACACCCGTCCCAGGTGACGGTGAAGGATTTCGACTTGACCGAGACGCGGAATTCGCTGATCAGAAACACCGTCAACAACACAGGGGTCAAGGAGGTCGCTCCCGAAGACGTCCGGTTCCTGGCGGAGGAGACCCGCGAGACGGAGGCATTCGTAGTGGACGGTCTGACACGGTTGGGCGTGACTATAAGGGGGTAGTGCCACGATGCAACGCGCTGACGATTACCGGGAGAGGCGCGCGGCGGTGGCGCGCCTGACCGACGGGGATCTGCACAAGGAATTTTGGGATCTGGCCGGGAAGGTGGTCGATCCCCTCGTGGAACTGGCCAGGACGCACACCTCGCCGTCCATCGAGAGGTCGGTCCTGCTGCGCATGGGATTCTCGAGCCTCGAAGCCAAGGGGATAGTGGATAAGTGCCTGGAGAGGGGCCTGCTGGGGAAGGGCGCGGGCAACTGCGTGTACAGGCTGTCTAAAATGCGAGGCTGCGGGACCAGGGAAGCGGGTCTCAATCTGGCTGCCGGCGATGGATGGGACGAAGTCGAACAGTCTTTTAGGGGCAAGCCGGTGAGAGGGGGCGCGGAGGCGTGAGCGTCGAGCGAGATCGCGAGGCGGGCCTTGGTCCCGAGAACCTGGATCCTACGAAGAGGATCAGCGTGGAGGCTGTTCTGGAAGGGCTGGAGGACTATCGACCAAGGAGAAAGGGATGGCACTGGCGGGAAGGCGCGAACACACCCCGCAAAGCGGGTCCTTTCCAGTACAACGAGACGAGCGAACCCCTTGAAAGGGACATCCCTCTTCCGGCGGCCAAGTACTTCGGCGGCATCGATCCGCAGCCCGATTGCGTGATTACGACGGAAATAGCCTCGGGCCGGTTCGAGGACGATATCCGCAGGATGAGGATGGCGGCCTGGCACGGCGCCGATCACATGATGGTAATACGCACGGCCGGGCAAAGCCACTTCGACGGGCTGATCGAAGGGACCCCCGAGGGCGTGGGCGGTATTCCAGTGACGAGGAAGCAGGTCCGCGCCACCCGGAAGGCCCTCGATATGATAGAGGACGAGGTGGGACGCCCCATCAACTTCCACTCCTACGTGTCGGGCGTGGCCGGACCGGAGATAGCGGTCCTCTTCGCCGAAGAGGGAGTGAACGGGGCTCACCAGGATCCCCAGTACAACATCTTGTATCGCAACGTGAACATGATGAGGTCCTTCGTGGACGCGGCCGTCGCCAAGAGGATCATAGGATCCCAGGGGATAGCCCAGATCGACGGTGCGCACAACGCCAACGCCACGGCGCGCGAGGCCTGGAAGGTAATGCCGGAGCTGCTCGTGCAACACGCGATCAACTGCGCGTTCTCGGTGAGAGCCGGCATGCCCCGAGGCAGCATCTGCCTGTCGACGGTCCCGCCCACGTCGTCGCCGGCGCCGTGCATGAGGCTCGATCTGCCCTACGCGGTCGCGCTGAGGCAGCTGTTCAGGGAATTCAAGTTCAGGGCGCAGATGAACACGAGATACGTGGAATCGGACGCGCGCGAGGCCACCGTCACCCACGTACTCAACTTGCTGATGAGCAGGCTGACCTCAGCCGACATCCAGAGCACCATTACCCCCGACGAGGGGCGAAACGTCCCCTGGCATTACAATAACATCGCCGCCGTGGACACCGCGAAGCAGGCCCTGGTCGCGATGGATGGCCTCAGGGAAATGGTCGATCTCAAGATGGACGGGCCGCTCGGGAAGAAGGTACGCGAGATCAAGGAGCGGGCCGTGCTCTTCCTTAGAGAGATGGTGGAGATCGGCGGGTACTTCGAGGCGGTTTCCAGGGGATTCTTCGTCGATTCCGGCGAGTACCCCGAGAGAAACGGCGACGGGATCGTGAGGGCTCCGAACGGTGGCGTCGGCGCCGGGACGATCGTGCCCAGGGATCCCGACTACCTGGCTCCCGTCTGCGAGCACTTCGGCTACAATAATCTGCCGGGAGCATCCGGCGGAGGCGCCGGCAAGCCGTGCGATCTGATCGGGGGTTGTACGCTGTGCGATCCCTCAAAGATCCAGTTCATCGACGAGCTGGACGAGGAGGACAACGTCAACGTGCGCCTCGGCAAGTTCGCGGAACACCGGAAGGCTGGATTGCTCAGGCCCGAGGTGCAGTGGTACGCGGACGGATACGTCGCGATGACGATCTTCCTGCCGACCGACGAGCGCACGGCCCAGTACGCAGCCCTGGAAATAGCCAAAAAGATCGGCATGAAGGACGCGGAGGTAATTCACAAGCTGGCGGCCCACCCGTCGGAGGGCACGGTCGTCGAGGTGAAGGGCATCCTTGAGATCGACGTAGATCCGGGAACGCTTGTCATACCCCCGAAGGTGGAGAACCTGCCCGAGGATGAGATGCGGGCCGACGTTAAGGCCCATCCGATGAGGATCGTCGCGGCCACCGTGGGAGAGGACGAGCATTCCGTGGGGATGCGGGAGATCATCGACATCAAGCACGGCGGCCTGGAGAAGTACGGCATCGAGTGCCACTACCTCGGGACATCGGTTCCCGTCGAGAAGGTCGTGGACGCGGCCATCGAGGTGGACGCAGAGGCCATTCTCGTCTCCACCATTATCACCCACGCGGATGTGCACAGGAAGAACATGAAGCGCTTGAGCGATCTGTGCGTCGAAAAGGGCATCCGCGACAAGGTGATCCTGGTGGCGGGCGGAACGCAGATCACCAGGGACATGGCGGTGGAATCGGGGTTGGACGGCGGGTTCGGGCGCGGCGCGAAGGGCGCCGATGTGGCGAGCTTCCTGATAAAGACGAGGCGGGAGAGGCGCTGAACGGTGAACCGGATGAGGATAGACGCGTTAGTAGCCGAGATAGGCAGCACGACCACCAAGATCAACGCATTCAGCCTGGGCAAGGAGGCGGGTAGCCCCCGCCTCCTTGCCCATGGTCACGGGAGGACGACCGTACTCGACGGCGATGTCACCATCGGCCTCAGGGACGCGCTGTCCTCGCTCGCGACGAGCCTGGGCGTCGGCGCCGTGGAATACGACACCATGCTCGCGTCGTCCTCGGCGGCGGGCGGTTTGAAGATGACGGTGCACGGGCTGGTCTACGACATGACCGTACGCGCGGCCAAGGAGGCGGCCCTTGGTGCGGGCGCCATCGTCAAGATGATCACCGCCGGAAAGTTGGGGGACTCCGACCTGGATCAGATCCGGCGGCTGCGCCCGAACATCATCCTCCTGGCCGGCGGGGTGGACTACGGCGAACGGGCTACCTGCGTTCACAATGCGGAGCGGATAGCATCGCTGGCGTCGACCGGCGGAGACGGGCTCGCGGCCCCCATTCTCTATGCGGGCAATGTCGCGGCTCGGGACGAGGTCGAGGGGATACTGGGGCGCGCCGGCCTGAAGGTCATCTCCGTCGAGAACGTCTACCCGAGAATAGACGATCTCAACGTCGGACCGGCCAGGACCGCTATCCAGCGAGTCTTCGAGCAGCACATTGTCTCGGCCCCGGGGATGGAGAAGATCCGCCAGATGGTGGACGGCCCCATCGTGCCGACGCCGGGCGCGGCGATGGAGGCCGCCACGCTCCTGTACCGGGAGATGGAGGACCTGATGGTGCTCGACGTCGGGGGAGCGACGACCGATGTACACTCGGTCACCGGCGGGTCCGAGGAGATCAATAGGATCCTGATCAACCCGGAGCCGCTGTCCAAGAGGACGGTCGAGGGCGATCTCGGCGTGTTCGTGAACGCCGCTAATGTCGCTGAGCGCATCGGTTGGGGCGCCCTATCGTCCGAATTGGGCTTCGACGCGGCTTCCGTGCTGGAGAGGATGGTGGCCGAGGCGAGGCCGTTCCCGCGCAGCAGGGAGGAGACGGTCTTTCTGGAGCGGCTGACGCGCGAGTGCGTCTTGACGGCCGTGTCCCGGCACGCCGGAAGGATCCGCCATCTCTACGGGCCTTCCGGTCGCATGACCGTGGCCGACGGGAAGGACCTTACTCGGGTCAAGTGGATCGTGGGAACGGGCGGCGCGCTCACGCGGTTGCCGGCCGGCCCCTCGATCCTGCGCGAGATCTCGGGCGGGGGCTTCCGCGACGCGCTGTATCCCCGCTCCGCGGAGGTGCTGATAGACAAGGAGTACATCCTGGCGGCATGCGGTGTGCTGGGGCTGAAGTTCCCCCGGGAAGCCGTCACGCTGCTTCGCTCCAGCCTTGGCCGTCCGGCCGGGAGCGACTGCGCCCGCTGAGGGTGACCGCGCTCGCGGGGGGGAAGCGCTCGCCGGTGGCGGTCGATCCTTTCCAGCCGAGATCGATCCCCCCGGGGTTTGCCCGCTTACAGGAGCCGCCGCACCGGGTATGGAATACTGAATCCCGGACGTCCTGGAAAGGGGGCTGGTTGTGTGGTGTCCAGGAGATCCGGCGCTGAGCCGTTCAAGATCAAGGCCGTGGAACTGGTTGGCATCACCACGAGGGAACAGAGGGAAGAGATACTGAAGAGAGCGGGGTACCTGCAGTTCAGGATCCCCAGCGAGTACGTATACATCGATCTCATGACGGACAGCGGCACCGGCGCCATGAGCGATAGCCAGTGGGCCGGCGTCATGATGGGCGACGAGGCGTACGCCGGCTCCAGGAGTTTTTTCCATCTCGAGGAGACGGTCAGGGACATATATGGCTACCGGTACGTGATCCCCACTCACCAGGGCCGCGCGGCTGAGAACATCCTCATGCTGGCCCAGACAAAACCCGGCAGTTATGTCCTGGGCAATATGTTCTTCGATACCACCGTGGCTCACATCGAACACAAGCAGTGCCTTGGCGAAGAGTTCATGATCCCCGAGGGCCTGGACACCGGGAGCGCGCATCCGTTCAAGGGGAACGTCGACGTGCAACGCATGGAGGATTTCATCAAGATGCGCGGCGCGGACAGCGTGAGCATGATTATCATCACGGTGACGTGCAACAATAACGGTGGCCAGCCGGTTTCGATGCGGAACATCCGCGAGGTGAGCGCCGTCGCCAGGAGACACGGAATCCCCCTGTTCTTCGACTCGGCGAGATTCACGGAGAACTGCTATTTCATAAAGAAGCGCGAGCCCGGTTACCAGGACAAGAGCCTACCAGAGATCGCCCGCGAGATGTTCTCGTACGGCGACGGAGCCACATGCAGCGCCAAGAAGTGCGCCCTGGTGAACATCGGTGGGTTTCTCGCGCTGAATAGCAGGGATCTGTATGATAGATGCCTCGAGTACCTCGTGTTGTTCGAGGGGTATGCCACGTACGGCGGCCTTGCGGGTCGGGACCTGGAGGCGATGTCGAGGGGCCTCCGCGAGGGCCTGGCAGGACCATACCTGGAGGATAGGATCGGGCAGGTGGCGTACCTGGCCGGAGAACTGGAAGCCGCCGGTGCGAGGGTGGTCAAGCCCGCAGGAGGGCACGCCGTGTACGTGGACTGCAAGAAGACGGTGCCGCACCTGGGGATGGATCAGTTCCCCGCCGACGCTCTTGGGGTGGCTCTATACCTGGATTCGGGGGTCAGGACTGTCGGACTCGGCACGCTGGCTTTTGGAAAGAAGGACGCCGCGACGGGTGACTGGATGCCGCCCGATCTTGAACTTCTGCGCCTCGCGATACCCAGGAGGGTGTACACGGATCGTCACATGGACGCCGTCGCGGATTCAATGGCATCCGTGTTGAGAAACCCCGCTCAGATACGCGGCCTTCGGCTCGTCAAGGAAACGCCCAGACTACGCCATTTTCTGAGTGTGTTAGATCTGGCCTAGCGCAGGTAACAGGATACGGACTCCTGGTAATAATAGACCAGTCTGGATATATCGGCTATTCTGCCGAAACCCGCCTCGATATCCTCCTGGCCCTCTGAGAGTATCGAAAGGATATAGGGATGACTAGCGAACACGATGCCCACGTCGTCCGATACCCCGGTGATATCCCCTTCCTTGTGGGCGACGACGATGTCGGGCGGGAGACGAGCGGGCAAACCCTCGTTCCACATGGTGTTCGCAAGGTCGTCTAGCATTCTGCACCCCAGCCCCGGGCATTGCTGCTGGAACTTCAGCAGGGCATCGAGGTACAGAGTCATGTCCGCCGCGGTCGTTGGGTCATCCCCAGCCACGTGCGGCTCGGAGGCGCCCAGGCCGGCCATGAACGCGATGATATTGTCCGCTCCCAGATACCTGACCAACATCGCCTTGGCCACGTTGTCGCTCAGCGTTATGGCCAGGTTCGTCAGCAACCTCAGGGAGTACTTGCTGTCCTCCCTCGCGGAGAACTGTAGGGCGCCAGCCCCTCCCCTGTAATCCGTTTCAGGGTCATAGGCCACGCGATCTGTCCACCGCAATCGTCCCCAGGCTACCAGGCAGTTGACGTATAGGACGATCGGGACCTTAACGGTGCTGGCCTGCGGGATCGGGAGTTGTGGGTTCACCCCGAACGCTGCTCTCGATCCGAGATCAAGGAAGTGAATGCCCCATCTAGCGGAGTCGCGCCGCAGGTAGTCCCGGATCTGTGCCTCGAGCGGCGCGTATAAGTCGCAAGCCTGCGCGTAGCATGTCATTGATTTCACCCCGTCGGCCTCGACGAGTCGGCCTGAGTATCATCGAACGGTGATAATTGTGGTGAACGTCGCGCTCAGGCGGTCATTGTGCTCCGTTGAAGCCGGAGACCCTCTCGGTGGAGGGCCTCCAGTCCGGACGGCTGGCTCTTCTCTTCCGCCTACCATCCCCAGCCCTGGCCGAAGAAGAGGAGAATGAGGATCAGGAATAGGATGAATCCGAAATTGCCCCAGCCGCATTCCTTCTTCTCCATCATCAACACCTCCGATGGTAATGATGGTCCATTCTATGCGACGAGCGGGAAACGGCTACATGACCCGGAGGGTGCCGGGTACCAGCAGTGTTTGGCGGTGTGGCCTTCAGCCACAGGTTATTGCCGCCAGTGAGAGATATGCCGACGGATCTATCCAGGCGGCCCCTGATAGCATTCAGCGACGCCCGTGGGTCCGCCCGGAACATGCCGCTCCCACACACCGGATCGGATCTACGTGTGTGGTGGCGCACGGGTCTACCGGGGCCGGCGGCGAACTGCAGACCGTGCCGTGCTTGACACGAGGCAATGCCTGCCTTATCATAATGGCGGATATAGCAGGTCGGATATGGGCTGAACGGTTTCGCTGGACCGCCGGTATCGATGCCCGAGCGGTTCTTTTTGTTTGGCCGTATTCCACTAGAACGGACACCACGGTAGAAGGGAGTCAGCAGAATGAAAATGCAGCAAGCACCAGGGAAAGGCTTTCGCGATGGCTTCACTACGAATCTGGGGGTAATTGCCGCGACCCTGGGTTCTGCGGTCGGACTGGGCAACATATGGAAGTTCCCGTATCTTACAGGTGTCAATGGCGGCGCCGCTTTCATCATCATCTACCTTCTATGCACACTGCTTGTCGGGCTTCCGGTAATGATCACCGAACTCATCATCGGGCGACGGGCGAGGGCTGACGCCATCACCTCCCTGCAGAAACTCGAGCCACGACAGCCGTGGTATCTGGTTGGGGTCTCGGGTGTTATCGCGGCGTTTCTCATCCTGGCCTTCTACAGCGAGGTCGCCTGTTGGGTCTTCGCGTATATATTCAAGGCGGCGAGCGGGGTGTTGGCGAGCACTGATCCTGAGGTGACATCACAGGCATTCGCGAACATGATCACCAACCCCGTGCAATCGCTGGTATGGCAATGGATTGTTCTTGTCTTCATAAGCGTTATCATCATCGCCGGGGTATCCAAGGGCATAGAAGCGATGACCAAACGCCTGGTGCCGTGCCTATTCCTACTCCTACTGCTGGTGTGCGCCAGGAGCCTCACGCTGCCGGGCGCGGCGGAGGGGCTAGGGTTCCTGTTCAAGCCCGATTTCTCGAAAGTGACCTGGGCGACAGTGCTGACCGCCATGGGGCTGTCGTTCTTCAAGCTGTCCGTGGGCATGGGCACGATGATAACATACGGTAGCTACTTCAGGGACGATCAGAATATCCCCGGGACCGCCGCCAGGGTCATGCTGGCCGATGTGGCCGTCTCGATATTGGCGGGTCTCGCCATATTCCCGGCGGTGTTCGCGTTCGGGTTCGAGCCGGGGGCCGGGCCGAAGCTCCTATTCATAACCATACCCGCCGTTTTCAGCTCGATGCCGCTGGGCGGGGTATTCATGGTTATATTCTTCATTCTTACGGCGATTGCCGCGACTGGCGCCATGCTTTCGCTCATGGAAGTGCCCGTGGCGTTCATTTCGGGGAGACTAGGGTGGTCTAGAACGACCGCGACGCTCGTGACCCTCGCCGGGCTGGTGCTCCTTGGGTCCACCGCTGCGCTCTCCAACAGCACGATGGCTGACTTCAAACTGCTTGGCATGACGATGTTCGATCTGCTCGACTACTCGACGTCGAACGTGCTTCTGCCCCTGGGCGGCCTGTTCCTGTGCCTATTCATCGGCTGGAGGTGGGGACTGGAGAACATCAGGCGCACCGCGTCGAACGAAGGCTCTCTCAATAATGATGCCGTTATCGGGGCGTTCTACGCGGTCGTCAAGTTCGTTACCCCTCTTCTCGTGTTCGTCGTCTTGCTCAACGGGTTGGGGATAATAAAACTATAGTGAAATAAGACTGTAGATGAATGGGGGGCCGTCCCAAAAGGGCAATTTGGGATGGCCCTTTAAGGAAAACCACTCAATCCTCGTGGTACTTCTTGGATTTGAGATCGAAATAGTCGGCGATGCGGCCCAGGGAATCCTGGATACTGTAGGTCCAGAACGCGAACAGCACTGAGATCGCCACCCAGAACATCATCCACGCCGCCATCGCGCGGCGGATCTTCTTGAATCCCATCAGTGTGCCCATGAACACCCGATACACCCCCTCGCGATTATGATTCCCTCTCGATCGGGCGCTCACTCAAGGTGCCAAACGTTACGGACGGTGAGGCCGGGACGCCGTAGGTGGACCGTCGCCGTTACATCGACTGTCGCCTCGCGGAACCGTTCCGGCCAGTCGAACGATATCCATTCACCCCAGGTGGCGAACTGCCGCCTTGCGGCGTCGCCGAAGAAGAATATGTCCGCGCCTCCGAATTCCAGTTGCGCCTTGGAGATGACCCGTCGGAGGTGAAATAAAACGCCTTTTTCGACGTCGCTCTGAAGTCGTCGTAGGCCCTCCGGCCTGGTTATGTCAATGTGAGCGGGCAACTCCACGATGGTGCCCGTAAGTTCGACACTGACATCGATCCGGACGCGCGGGGTGTGCACGCCTGCTTTCTCGTCGATGCGTAGCTTTCGTCGCGCGAACCCCTTCTCCCATTCAACTTCCACGATTCCCTGCGTGCCAGCCGTTTCATTCGCCGGTGACCCCTGCGGGGGCGTAACCGGGTATGCTTGGGACAACCTCCGGATGCCACCGCGCAATGTGAGCGCGTGAAACGCCTCGATTATATTGATTTTCCCCACCATTGACGCGTCCTTGAACACGGCCCCCCCTGCAAGCGTGGCGCTCCACGCGCCGGGGGCACTGTCTCCGGGGGTGGTTTCCCGCCACAGGCGGATGAGGGGCAGCACCGCGTCTTTCGACTTCGAGGCGCGCGATACCAACAGATCGTGCAGGTGCACCTGCCGGGTGGTCCGGCCGTCCGCCGCTACGGCGATGAGTTTCTGCAGGAAGACCGCTGCTTGCGCTTCCGCCGTAGGGGAGAGTTTCTCCAGGACGTCTCTTGCCCTGCCCTCAGCTATGATCACGATGACGGAGTGTCTCAGGTTGCGGAACCTAAGCATCGAGTCGAGCACGTCTTCCAGACCCTGGCGCGCGAGGCCTTCGCCTATTACTATCGCCTGCAGGTGGATCGCGGTCAGGTCCCTTCCCACCGACATCTCCACCGCCTGCATCGCGGTCGACACGTTCGGTGCGGCTACGCTGACGGTCGTCATGAACCTGCGGCTGGGACCCCCTCTGCCCGAATCCCCTCCACTATCTCCCGGAGAGGACGCATGGGGGCTCGCGATGCTGGCCGTCACTTGAAGGCCCGCATCGCCCGCCAGCAGGTCCTCACCGGAGGGACCTTGCACTGTGTCGAGGCCCACCAGGGCCAGGAACGCGATGTTCTCCAGCTCCGTACGTCCCCAGCACCCGCACAGGCTGAACGAGATCAGTATCATTACGGTCACATAAGCAGTACGCACCTTAGCGGTCATTCTTGTGGCAGGCCTCACTTCGGCCGCCCGGCACCTTCCTGATGTGGGCGATTAACAGTAGAACCGAGGGAAGTACGAACGCGATGATCCATCCGCATGAGCGGAAGAGCGTGATTTGCAGATAGAACACATCTATTAGGGTCTCCGGTCGGAAGCACGCGAAATACGTCAAGGCCGCAAGCGGCCAGACGATTATGTCCCAGCGTCTCACGCCCAGGACGCCCGCCAGCAGGAAGGAACAGATGAGAAGGCCGACGGCGAATTTGATCGCCGTCAGAATGATCCCCGCGAAAACGAACAGCGCCTCCACGCGTTCGATGAATATGCTGAATACAATCAGCCTGGCGATTTGGAGAGCTGGATAAAGAGTCTGAGCTCCCACGGGCGCGGTGAAGATCGCAGTTGTTATCATTATAGTCAGGCTCAGCGCCAATGCCGCCAGCAGCAGCGAGGTCAAGGCGAGGCGCAGGCCCTGCCGCGGAGCGGCCTCTCTGATGTGCGGCATGAGGACCCCGATGGCGAATCCCTCGGAGTATATCGACGAACACGGAATCGCGCCTGAGATCGTCTTCCCGATGCCGGTGCCCCATAGCGGGAATAGTTCGGCGAGACTGAACTCAGCGCGAAGGCTCCCGAATAGGGCCAAGAGGAGCAGTATCGACATAGGGAATATGGTGAGGGACGCGAATCTGCCGACCGGTTCGGGGCCTAAGGCGGCAGACCAGGCGGAGACCAGCATCGCCACGATGGCGATTACCCCCAGCGGCGTTTCCTGGAGGATCGCCGTTTTGAGCCCGCCCGATACTTCCCTGAGCGGGATGGCGTTCAGTCCGATCGCGAACGCTACCAGCAATGCCCCTACAGCCTTTCCCGCGACCCTGCCAATAGTAAGTTCCAGGCAGCGCTGGTATTCCAGGCCGTGGAACCGTGACACGAAGTAGTAATTGACGGCCATACCCAGGCCGGCGGGTATCGCGGCAAGGGCGGTGGTTATCCAGCCCGAGGTCGACTCCAGGTATATCATCTGGCTGGGGCACGAGGTGAATACCTTTCCCATCATGTATACCGTCAGGAGTGCGAGCCCCTCGATGTACCCAATCCGGTGGCCGGGAGGGCGCATTAACTGGCTATTCATTGTCGTCCCGCCCGCCCGCCCCCCGACGTCTCCATCCGCCCGGGCTCCAACGCTGGCGCGACCACCCGCGAGAGATCGGGAGCTGGCGGGTGCGAGTCGCCGGCCGCAGAAAATCCGGTCTCGTCTCCATGGTTTGCAGCGGCCCTCTCACCAGGGTATCCGGCCTCATCTTGAACGGAAGAAGGGGGGCCATGAATGGAACACCGAAGCTCCTCAAAGAACAGAGATACACGCCTATGACGAAGAAGGCCGCCGCGAGACCCAGGAACCCCATTAGGCTTGCGGCGAACGCGAATAAGTATCTGAGTATCCGCTCGAAAAAGGCTGCATCCTGGTTCGGGATTATGAAGTTGCATATTGCCGTGATGGCTACCACTATTACTACTTCGGGTGTAAGCAGGGAAGCGTTCACCGCAGCCTCGCCGATCAGGAGAGCCCCGACGATGCCGATTGTCGGTCCCACGGGCGAGGGTACCCGCACCCCCGCCTCGCGAATGAAGTCCAGAGCGATCTCAGCGATCAGTACCTCCCCGACCGAGGGGATCGGGACGGATTCCCTGCTCGCGGCGAACGCCCACGCTATCGTGGTTGGGAGCATCTCGTGGTGATAGTTCACGACTGAGACGTATAGCCCCGGAAGCAGTATAGTGGTGAACAACGCGAGCATTCTGATGAGCCTGAGTAGCGTTCCGGCCGGCCATCTCACGTAGTAATCCTCGGCGCTGTGGAAGAAGGTGAGTATGGTCGCCGGCACGATCAATCCGTACGGGGAATGGTCCACCATGATGCCGACGTACCCCTCGGCCAGGTGGGCAGCCAACCTGTCCGGCCTTTCAGTGTACAGGGCGTGCGGGACGAGCCCGAACCTCGGGACGTCTATCAGCTGGTCCAATAAGCCCGTTTCCGCCATGTAGTCCACCTTGATGGAGGATATCCGCCTTTTCACCTCGCGCACGAGCCGCGGGTTCGCGATCCCCTCTATGTGGAACACGATCACCTGGGTCTTTGTGATGTCGCCGATCTCGAACTTGCTGCAGACGAGATCGGGGGTCTTAAGGATCCTTCTCACGAGGGGGACGTTCACTTTCAGCGATTCGACGAACGCCTCGTGAGGCCCGAGCACTACCCTCTCGGTCGATGGTTCGGCCACCGGGCGATGCTGGACGCCCGTGGCGTCGACGAGCAGCGCGCAATCCATACCGTCAATCAGAACGGCGGCGCTGCCGTTCATAACGCCTGAAACGACCCTGCGCAGGTTGCCCTCGGGCCTGGCCAGCGCTGCGGGAAAGGCCTTCTGGAACCTTTCCACCATCGGCTTCCGAGCGGTCAGCGCCCGGGTGGCGGGATCCAGGAGCGGTTGGAGAATGTCGGCGTTGACGGTCCGCCTATCCACCATCCCTTCTATGAATACTAGAGCGGCGCGAAGGCGTCCACCGATGGAGAATTCCCTGACCACAACATCCGCGGATTCCTGGATGTGCAGCGCCTTTCCGAGCAGGGACAGGTTGCTATCCAGGTCGCTGGACACCCCTATCCCACGCCCGATCCCGCTGGAGTAATCCACCGCCCCGGGGCCGCCTTCCGGAGCACCGCCCCCCGGAGCGCCCCGCCCACGACTGTCCGAGCCGGATTGTGCCGCATCCCTGGTCTCCACAGGTGGGTAAGCCGGGTCGAGAGAGAAAATGGGGGGTGGTTCCTTATTCAACCACTCCACCAGTCTCCGTAAGAGTGTCGCTGGAGATCCCTTGTGTGCCTTCATCCGCTTCGCTACCCCACAACCATCCTTAAAGCCCTATTATTGCCTCCACGTACACCTGCTAACCAATACTCGCTGTCGGAAACTCGCAGCATGTGAATGCAAGATGTGACAAATCCCTCATTACGCCGGTTGTAGAATAGCGGGCGAAGGGCACAATGGAAAATCCTGGGCGGTGGTTCGAAGGATGTCGCCGGACAAGAAGCCGCGACCGTTCAAACTCATCGGAGGACTTCGCGAGTTGTCCCGAGTGACTGGCCGGATGAACCTCCCCTCGGCCGCGCTGGGATTCCTTATGGGCCGAGCCGTGATACTGGAGAATCTATCTCCTTTCGGGCTTGCTCACTTCGCCGCCGTTGCCTGCCTCATGCCCGCGCAAGCCGCGCTGAATGGAATTGCGGTGATGGCCGGTGTGGTTTCGGCGTCTGGATGGGCGGAGATCCCGCAGTGGGGATCAAACCTGCTGTTGCTATATCTCATGATCAGGGCCGCCGGGACATCCGCGGGGACGCGGTTGCCGAAGGCGGCCGGGGCGGCGTTCGTGGCTCGCGTGACAGTTCGGACTGTGATCCTCATCGCAGGCGAGTTCAATCCGTACGCTATGATGGTGATCATATTCGAGGGGCTGCTCTGCGCGGCGCTTACTGGGGTGTTCGCGCTTGGACTCAGGGCGCTCCAGGCGGGCACGCCGTTTGCCAGGCCATACTCGCCGGAGGAAACCACTTGCGCCGCCGTCCTGGCCGCGTGCGCGGTCGCCGGGATCGGCGGGCTGCGCGCGGGCCCCGTAATGGCGCAGAACGTCATAGGTTGCGCCCTCACGGCGACGATAGGTTGGGTGGCTGGGAGCAGCGCCGGAGCTTCCGCGGGCGTCGCCGCTGGGCTGATCGCGGCTTTGTCGGGGACGGCGCAGCCAGGTTTCGTGGGAGTGCAGGCGTTGTCGGGTCTGATGTCTGGGATGTTCAGGGAGCTCGGAAAGCTCGGCAGTTTCAGCGGGTTCGTTCTGGGATCGGTGGCCATGGGCATGTACGCAAACAGCCCGAGCCTGATGGTTCAATCCATGATGGAAGCCGTTGCCGGGTCCGCTGTCGTGCTCGTCATACCCGGCGCAGTCGCCCAAACCCTGCGGCGCGTTTTGAACCAATCTCAAACCGGGTATGCCGCGGTCAAGACGGTGGCCGTCGAGGCCCCTGTCGCCAGGCTGCGCGGATACTCGATGGCCTTGAGGGAGATCTCTCGGGCGTTCGACCAGGCGTACGCCCTTCCAAAGGAAGAGCCCGACAAGATGCCGAGGATGTTTGGCGCAGTTGCCTCTCGGGTGTGCGAACGCTGCCGGGACTACAGGCGGTGCTGGGAGGCGGACTTTCGCGCAACCTACAGGGCGATGTTCGACCTTATCCGCAGGGCGGAGGAATCCGGTTCTATTCCGGTGGACGGCCCTGATGCGGCGGGGGCGCTGAGATGCCGGTTTCCGGATCGAATAGCGCTGTCATTAAACCACCTCGTGGAGATCGAGAAGACCGCAAGGCGCTGGCAGAGGCGGGTGGCCGAGGGTCGCGGGATACTCGAGGGCCAGATGCGCATGGCGTCGCGCTTGATGGACGAAATCGCGTCGGAACTGGCCGGCGGGGGACGGCCCACCCGGCAGATGGAGCCGAGGAGGCTGGCGTACGGAACCGGTATCGCCCAGGCGAACAAAAACGGCGTCAAGATATCAGGTGACAGCGCGCTAGTCAGGGACTTGCCGGAGAACAGGCTACTCGTGGCGTTGAGTGATGGGATGGGCGCGGGGGCGTCCGCAGCCGAGGAGAGCAAGGCGGCGGTGCGACTCATCGAGACTCTCATGGGGGCCGGTTTCGACAGGGAAACGGCGGTTGGGACGGTGAACTCTGTGCTCGTCGCAAGGGGAACCGGCGAGGTATTCGCGACACTGGACATGATGCACGTGGACCTCACCACCTGCGATGCCGAGTTCGTCAAGATCGGGGCATGTCCGTCGTTCATATGGAGGGATAACGAGGTTGTGGTGATCCGCGCGCAGTCGCTGCCCGCGGGGATCCTATCCGATATACCGGTGGAGACTGTCCACCACAAGCTGGCGCCGGACGATACGGTGGTGCTGGTCACCGACGGAGTACTCCAGGCGAGAAAGGATCCTTCGAAGAAGGAGCCGTGGTTGGCCTCATTCCTGGCGAGGTTGAGGTGGATGCCTGCCCAGGAGCTCGCGGATAGGATCCTCGAGCGAGCCGGCGTAACGGCTCGGGGCGCAGGCGAGGAGATCAAGGACGATATGACGGTGGTGGTGGTTCAATTTCCAGGGATGTGATATAAGATTGTCTCTCACGGCGCGCCATGGGCCCGACCCCGGGCCGTTTCTTTTTTGGCTGTTTTGGAAGGTTACGCCATGATGCTCGGAGGAATACTTATCCTGCCCGATAAATAGTACCCGCAGAATCGTCACTGTGGGGGTGGGGTCTTGGCGTATTCCTCCCGAACCTTCGTGAAACGGGTCCGGGACACCATTCTGAAGTACTCGATGATAGAGAAGGGGCATACTGTCCTTGTCGCCGTGTCAGGCGGCCCCGATTCAGTCGCGCTCCTGCACGCCTTGTTGGAACTGAGGGATTCCCTGGGGTTTGGACTTGCCGCGTGCCACCTTGACCATGGTTTTCGCGGGGAGGAGTCCGCGGCGGACGCCGAATTCGTTGAGGCGCTGTGTCTGAAGATGGGGATCGCTTGCGACGTCCGGCGGGTGGATGTCCCCGCCCTCATGTCCGAGTGGGGGATGGGGGCGGAAGAGGCCGGCAGGCGGGCCCGCTACATGTTCTACGAGGACGCCGCGTCCAAGACATCCGCCTCGCGCGTCGCTCTGGGGCACACCCTCGATGACCAGGCGGAGACCGTGCTTATGCGGCTGATCAGGGGTTCGGGATTGGACGGCCTCACTGGTATCCCGCCGGTCAGGGGGATGTACATCAGGCCATTGCTGTATGTGAGCAGGAGAGAAGTGGAAAAATACTGCGCGGCGACAGGCGCGGCGTGGCGGACTGACAGCACGAACCAGGAGCCGCTTTACTTCCGGAATCAGGTGAGACTCCAGCTGGTCCCGTGCCTGGAGAGGTGGAACCCTCGCCTGAGAGAGATCCTTTCGGACACGGCGGACAGGCTTCGCGAGGACGCTTCATACCTGGACCTGGCTGGCCGCGCCACCACCGGGAGGCTTGCGCGCAGGGAGAACGGGCGGGCCTTTATCGCCAGGGATAGGTTCAACGACCTGCATCCGGCCATGAAAAGGTATGTGCTGCGCGCCCTGGCGCGCGAGATCTACGGCGAGTCCGCAGGAGCGGCATACGTGCCGCTCGGGTACGGTCATGTGGAGGCGATCATATCGCTGGCCGAGTCGGGTTCTCCCGTAAGGGTCCTCCACCTCCCGGGAGGCATGATCGCTAGGCTGGGCGCGAGCGAGATATCCCTTGAAAGGACCTCCGAGGACGATAGCGGCCCGGCCGGTGCGGCGTTTCCCGTTCCCATACGCGTCCCCGGGACCACGGAGGTCGAGGGGTTGGGGATAAGAATCAGGGCGGAAGTGCAGCCGGCGTCGGGATTGGCCCTGGACCCCGCAACCAATAGGGATCCGTTGAGGGCATTTATCGACAATTCCCTCATAGAATATCCGCTTATGGTACGCTCGAGGATGGACGGGGATTACTTCTATCCCCTCGGTATGAGCGGGCGCAAGAAGATAGGCGACTTCATGACATCACTGAAAGTACCCGTCAGCGACCGCCCGTACGCGCCCATCGTCCTCTCCCGAGATCGAGTGGTATGGGTGGGCGGTTACAGGCTGGACGAGAGGTTCAAAGTCACCAGGGCGACCACCCAGGTCCTACTGCTTACTATCGAGGTTAAACCGCACATGGGCGGCGACAGGAGATAGCCCGTTGTCGTTGTAACCGCCCAAGAAGTGTGATAAAATTACTCGGCATACGAAAGGAGGGCTGGTAATTGAACAAAGCGTTTCGCGGCGTGGCGTTCTACCTCCTGTTGATCTTACTGACGCTGTCGCTCGTCAACATGCTCGCCAGCCCGGGGTCAACGAAGAAGCACGTCACGTACACGGAATTCTTGAAGATGATCGAGGAGAATAAGGTCAAGTCGGTCATCATCATAGATGGAAAGAACGTCATTGGAAAGCTCCACGATGGACAGGATTTCGAGGCGAATGTGCCGGAGGATCCCGGCCTGGGGCAGTACCTGGTGAATCGCGGGATAGTAGTGGACATGAAGCCTTCGCCCCAGCCTCCGTGGTGGATGACTCTAGCGACGAATCTACTCCCCGTGATCGCCGTGGGGGCGCTCTTCTTTTTCATAATGCAGCAAACCCAGGGCGGGGGGAACCGGGTGATGCAATTCGGCCGGAGCAGGGCGAGGCTTCACACGGGGGATCGCAAGAAGGTGACGTTCGACGACGTTGCGGGCTGCGACGAGGTGAAAGAGGAGCTCCAGGAGATAGTGGACTTCCTGAAACACCCGAAGAAATACCTGGAGCTGGGCGCGAGGATACCAAAGGGGGTGCTCCTCTTCGGCGCGCCCGGCACGGGCAAGACGCTCGTCGCCAGGGCTGTCGGCGGGGAGGCGGGCGTCCCGTTCTTCACTATCAGCGGGTCTGACTTCGTGGAGATGTTCGTGGGGGTCGGCGCGGCGAGGGTGCGTGACCTCTTCGAGCAGGCGAAGAAGAGTGCCCCTTGCATCGTGTTCATAGACGAAATCGACGCGGTCGGGCGTCAACGTGGCGCGGGCTACGGCGGTGGGCATGACGAGAGGGAACAGACCCTTAATCAGCTGCTCGTCGAGATGGACGGTTTCGCGGTCAATGAGGGCATTATCATCATGGCGGCCACCAACAGGCCGGACGTGCTGGATCCGGCGCTGTTGAGGCCGGGAAGGTTCGACAGGCAGATACAGATCGATAAGCCCGACCTAAGGGGCAGGGTGGAAATACTGAAGGTGCATCAGAAAGGAAAGCCCCTGGACAAGGGGGTGGATCTGGAGACGCTCGCGAAGCGGACGCCCGGATTCACCGGCGCGGATCTCGAAAACCTGATGAACGAGGCCGCCCTGCTGACCGCAAGGAACCGGAAGCGCAAGATAACGATGGATGAACTCGAGGAAGCCATCGACAGAGTGATCGCGGGTCCGCAGCGGAGGAGCAAGATAATTAGCGAGAGGGAGAAGAAGGTCATCGCTTACCACGAGGCGGCCCACGCCCTCGTCGCTAAACTGTTGAGGAACACGGATCCAGTGCATAAGGTGTCGATCATTCCTCGTGGCGCAGCCCTGGGGTATGTCTTACAGCTTCCGATTGAGGATAGATACCTGGTGATGAAGGCGGAGATAATGGACCGCGTCTCGGTGACGCTATCCGGACGGGCCGCCGAAGAAATGGTGTTCAACGAGGTGTCGACGGGCGCCTCGGATGACCTGGAGAAGGCCACCAGGATGGTCAGGAAGATGATAATGGAATTCGGGATGAGCGCGGAGCTTGGGCCGCTCACGTTCGGAAATAAGCAGGAGCAGGTCTTCCTTGGAAGAGATATCGCCCGTGACCGCAACTATAGCGAGGAGGTCGCGGCGGCGATCGACAAGGAAGTGAGGCATATAGTGACCGCCTGTTACGACCGGGCCAAGACGTTGCTGGAGGAAAACAGGGGGAAGCTCGATCTTATCGCGGGGACCCTGATCGAGAAGGAGACCCTCGAAGGAGACGAGCTCGAGGCTCTTCTGAACGGTGCTCAGGCGACGGGCGGTGCGCTGGAGAGTACGATATAGACTCGTCGCACGATAGGACACTGGGAATGCCAGCGGCCCGCCGGAATGGCGGGCCTTCCCATTGTGGTGGCGCCGGACCTGAACCGCGCGTCTCCATCGTAGACAGGAATATCCAGCGGGTGGGGAGAATTATCGCGAGGCGCCGCTGGATATTCACTGCGGCGGTCTTGGCACACTAGGCATTGATAATGCCGGGATGTCGGAGGAAAGAAGAATGAACGGGGGCTTCACTCACACCAGGTTGAAAAACGGCGTCAACGTATACGTACACGCAACGGGGAAGTTCAAGACGCACACTGTAAGGGTGTTCATCCATAACCCGCTGTCGCGCGGGACGGCGACGAGAGTCGCTCTTATCCCCGCCATCCTGAGAAGGGGTTGCGCCGGGCTGGAGACGACCAAGGATATATCGCGCCACCTCGACAACATGTATGGTGCCCGTTTCGACTCCGGGGTGTTCAAACTGGGGGAGAGCCAGGTCATCCAGTTGGGCATCGAACTCCCCAATCCGCGATTCCTCGGCGTGCGCGAGGACCTTATCGCCCGGGGCCTGGACTTCCTGAAGCGGGTCTTGTTTGAGCCAGTCACGAGCGGGGGATCCGGCGGGCGGTCCTTTCGAGAGGAATACATCGAGCAGGAGAAGGACGTTCTTTCGAGAGAGATCGCGGCCATAATCAACGAGAAATCCAGATACGCGATCATAAGATGCGTGCAGGAGATGTTCTCCGGCGAGCCCTTCGGAATTCACGAGATGGGTTTCCTGGAGGATATCCCGGGCATCGATGGTCCCGGGATGTTCGAGTTGTACCGGAGCATAATGGATCGGAATCCTATCGATGTGTGCGTCGTCGGAGACGTTGACGAGGCCGCCGTCCTGGACCTGGTTGCCCGATCGTTTGCCTGCGCCGCTCAGCGGACCGCGGCCAGGGGGAAAACCCCGCCGGCGAGCGAGGCGGCGGAGCCCAGGTACGTTATCGAACGGCAAGCGGTGAACCAGGGGAAACTGTGCCTTGGCTACACGTTCGACAACAACGGCGCGGACGACCTTTACCCGATGATGTTCTACGACGGGGTATTCGGCGGGTTCGTCCACTCCAAGCTGTTCGTGAACGTCCGAGAGAAGGCGAGCCTGGCCTACTACGCGAGTTCGGTCCTGAACCCGGTAAAGGGGTTCCTTCTCGTCACGTCCGGCATCGACGTGGACAGGTACGAGCGGGCCCTCGACATTATCCGCAAGCAGGCGGACGACATCAGGGGCGGAGACGTGTCGCAATCGGAGATGGAGTTCACGAGGAAGGCCCTCATCAATAGGCTCAGATCCTGGGAAGACAGTGCCGGCTCCAGGATAGCGTCCTTCCTCGAGATGCAAGCGATGGGGAACGTCCAGGCGCTGGAAGAGAGGATCGATGCGATTAACAGTGTTACGAGAGACCAGGTGATCGAGGCCGCGCAGAAGGTCAGACTGCACACGGTCTACTTCCTCACCAACAAGGGCGGTGGGATACATGCTTCATGAAGTGCTGTCGAGCGCGGACCTCGGAGAGGAAATCCAGGTGGCGCGGACGGACAACGGCCTCCCAGTCTATGTACTTCCGAAGCGGGGATACAACAAGAAATACGCCACCTTCGCCACAAAGTACGGCTCCATAGACAACGTATTCAGAACGCCGGAAGCGGGGACCGTGGAGGTGCCGGACGGGATCGCCCACTTCCTCGAACACAAACTGTTTGAACAGGAAGAGGGAAACGTATTCGACGAATTCGCCGGCCTCGGCGCCTCGGCCAACGCCTACACGACCTATACGACGACGACATACCTGTTCTCGGCCACCGACAACTTCTACGAATCGCTCAGGGTGTTGCTCAGGCTGGTGCAGGACCCGTACTTCACGGTCGAGAACGTGGAGAAAGAAAAGGGCATCATCGAGCAGGAAATCAGGATGTACGAGGACATGCCCGAGGCGCGAGTGGGATCGAACCTGATGAGGGCGATGTACTCGGCTCATCCGGTGAGGATCGACGTCGTCGGAACCGTCGAATCGATCAGGCTGATAACCAGGGACATGCTGTACAAGTGCTACGAAACATTCTACCGGCCGCAAAACATGGCGGTGCTCGTCGTTGGGGACGTGGAACCGGCGAGGGTTTTCGACGAAGTGGCAGCTGGTACTGGTTTCGGCGGGCGTACCGGGGGGGGAGACATAGTCAGGGTGTTCCCCGGGGAACCGGAGGAGGTCGCGACGGGCAGGGTCTCCGAGGAGATGGTGGTTGCCTCACCCCTCCTGGAGATCGGGTTCAAGGATAACCCGGGGGGACTTCGCGGGATGGACCTGCTCGAGCGCGAGGTGGCTACGAAGGTCCTGCTCGAAACCATGTTCGGTAGGAGTTCGGATCTGTACTCCAGCATCTACGAGCAGGGACTGGTGGACGAGAAGTTCGGCGCCACTCACGAGTCGGAGATGGAATACGCCGCGTCGTTCGCCGGTGGTGAATCCAGAGACCCCCAGCGGCTCCACGCTCTCATCATGCGGTACATTGAGGAGACGAGGAGGACCGGACTGGAGGAGGCAGCGGTGGATCGCGCTGTCAGGAAGATGAGCGGGGAGTTCGTATCGTTGTTCAACTCGCCGGAAAGGATGGCGTACAGATTCAACGCGTACTTGTTCAAGGGGATCAATCTGTTCGACTACATGGACGCGCTGCGATCGCTGACAACCGCGGTGGTGGAATCGAGGCTGGAAGAGCACCTTGCCGAGACGAAGCACGCCGTTTCAGTTATACATCCCAAGAGCTGACATGGTCGGACGGGGGCCGTCGTAATACGGCCTGAGACGAGTGCATAACGTTATATTGGTGCGCGGTCTCCGCCGCGCGCTAAACGAACGCCCTCGGGAGGCCCCCACCGTGATCTTGAATCTCAGGAACCCGCGGCAGCTGGCATTTATTGTGGGCATCGGCCTGTGTTTTTTCGGAGCGCTTTTGTTCAAGATCGACGTGTCGCTGGAGTACCGCGAGGCCGGACGGTTGGAGGTCGCGTGGGGCGACGGTGAGGGACAGATTCCTCTAACGACATCGCGGGACGGGACTCAGTTCGGGATCAGATGTTTCTGCGAGGGACCGGGGGGCGTCACCTTCGTCGCCGATTGGCAGAATGGTCGAGTATTGAAGTACGATGGTTCCGGCGATCTCGTGGAGACTCTCGACGTTGGTCGAAGGCGGGGAAGCCTGGACGATATGGTCCTGCGTTCCGACGGGACGCTGCTCGTGGCCGACAATTCTACGGCCGAGATCGTCGCCGTGCCCTCTGAGGGGCGGCCCCAGGTGTTATGGTGCGGGAGAAGTCCCGGCCTGCTTGACAGCCACATTGAGTCTATCCAGGCGGGAGGGGACGGCCTGGTGTACGTCACCGCCACCCTTCTCTCGGACGGCGAATACCGGAGGAGCATGATCGCGGTTGAGGGCGACGCGGGCGCGAACGGCCCCAGGACGATCGCGGAGGTCGTCATGACGCCGTCGGGGTCCAGGCGGTACAGTGGTTTCCAGGGCGAACCGCCGGCCGGCGCGGTTACCTTCCGCGCATCGCGGCAGGGGGGCTTTTACGCCGCGCCTGTAGGCGGCGATTCCTCCTCGCGGAGCGCGAGACCGTCGTACGTTCGGCGGTACCGCCGCGACGGCTCGCTCTCCCGGGAATACAAGGTGGAAGTCCGTGGACCGGCGGAGGCGTTGACGGTCGCCGGCGACGACCGCGCCGGGCGTCTTTACGTAGGGATATCCCTTGGAACCCCGTCGGGGCGGGTCCGAGTCTACGATAGGGACGGGACCCTTTCCGCGGAACTGGCGGCGCCGTACCTGGGCAAGGAGCGCTCACACAGCTACCTCAGGGTGGACCCGGAGGGGGTTCTCAGCATCCTGGAGGCGGGCGAGCATGGAGCGACAATTCGACGTTTGGCGCCCGTTCGGAGGAGGTTGCTGGCAAGGCGGTGAATATGTGGCGCCTGGGGGCTTACTTATGATGGACAAGCTAGGGATCGCGCGGGAGGTAGTTGGTTGAGGGCGAGAGCAGATTTTGCAGTAGTTAACGGTGGGCAGGTGCTTACTGTGGCGGGCGGGCGGCGACCGAAGGCGGGACCCGCCATGAGGGATCTAGAGATTCTCACGAATGCGTATGTCGCCGCGTTCCGCGGCGTTATCGTGGATGTCGGACCCCAAGCCGATTTCCGAAGCCGAGTTGATATGGAATCGGAAGCCGCTCTGATAGACGCCGCGGGGGGAGTCGTCGCTCCCGGATTCGTCGATCCCCACACGCATTTGGTGTTCGCGGGCTGGCGCGAGATGGAATTCGGCCAGAGGCTGTCTGGCGCCCCTTACATGGACATCCTCAAGGCGGGCGGGGGGATCATCAGCACCGTGGCCAAAACGAGAGCGGCTTCGGAGAGGGATCTCCTGCAGGCCGTCCTCGGCCGGCTGGACACGGCCATGTCGTGGGGCACTACGACCATGGAGGCGAAGAGCGGTTACGGCCTGACCACGCAATCCGAACTCAAACTCCTGCGAGTGCTGGCGGACGCCGGTTCAGCGCACCCCGTCGAAGTAGTGCCGACGTTCATGGGGGCGCACGCCGTGCCTCCCGAGTTCAAAGGGGACCCTGACGGTTACGTGGATCTCGTCGTAGAAGAGATGATACCCGCGGTAGCAGGCGCCGGCCTGGCCAGGTTCACGGACGTTTTCTGCGAGGAAGGCGTGTTTACAGCCGAGCAGTCTCGCCGGATGCTGCTCGAGGCGAAGCGATACGGTATGGGAGCCAAGGCGCATTGCGACGAACTTGCCCCATCCGGTGGAGCCGAGATCGCGGCGGAGGTCGGGGCCGTATCCGCAGAGCACCTGCTGATGGCGTCGGACGATGGCCTGGAGATGATGAAGGGCGCGGGCTGCGTAGCGGTATTGCTGCCCGTCGCCCCTTTTTTCCTGGGCAAGGATAGATATGCCCCCGCGAGGAAGATGATAGATATGGGCCTTGCGGTGGCGCTCGCGACCGATTTCAACCCGGGCACGTCCACTGCGCAGGGCCTTCCGCTCGTCATGACGCTCGCGATGGCGAGGATGGGGATGACCGCCGAGGAGTGCTTCTCCGCGGCCACCATCAATGCGGCATGCGCGGTCGGCCTCGGCGATACGGTGGGCAGCCTGGAAACGGGCAAGTGGGCGGACCTGGCGGTGTTCGGGGCGGAAGATTATCGCGAGATACCGTACCGTTTCGGCGCGAACCTGGCCAAATGGGTGATCAAGAAGGGTAGAGTCGTCGCCGGCGAAGGCGCTGCTGTGCGAAGGGGGTAGAAGGTCGAAATGGACGAACGCATCCCGATAGAATCCGCCACAGTCGGCGGCATCCTCGATACTCTTGCTTCAGGGTCGCCGGCCCCCGGCGGCGGTAGTGCCTCCGCCCTGGCGGGGGCGGCCGGTGCGGCGCTTGCCTCCATGGTCGCGAATCTCACCATTGGTCGCGAACGCTTCAGGGGTAGCGAGGCCGCTATGAAGAAGATTCTCGAACGTTCGGAGTCAGCCAGGAAGGAATTCGTGCGGCTGGCGGAGGAAGATACAAAGTCGTTCGACCGTGTGTTGGAGGCGTATAGGCTCCCGAAAACCGGCCAGAAGGAGGTCGAGGCCAGGAAATCCGCCATAGAAGATGCCCTGAAAGGGGCGTGCGCGGTGCCGCTCGGAACCATGTGCCTGGCGCGGGATTGTCTCGATCTCACTCTGGAAGTTGCGCGCCTGGGAAACCCTAACGCGTTGAGCGACGCCGCAGTCTCCGGGCTCTTGCTGCGCGCGGCTGTGGCGGGTGCTGGATACAACGTATTGATCAACCTGGCGGGCGTTGCGGACGAGGGTTTTAAGCGGGAGACCCTTGGAACGCATCATAGAGTCGTCCGCGAAGCCGAAGACATATGGTCCCGCATTGAGTCCGAAGTCGAACGGGGGGTTGCCGCGCGATAGGGGGTTTGCGCCCCGCTGACACTAGTAGGGGAAGGTGAGAATGAGTGAAAAGCGATATCGAGATCGCCCAAGCAGCACAGATGAAGCCAATCGCAGAAATTGCCCGCGCCACTGGTTTGCACGAGGATGACATTGAATTCTACGGCAAGTACAAGGCCAAGGTATCGCTCGATGTCATCGACCGGCTCGCGTCGAAGCCCGACGCGAAGTATGTCGTCGTAACGGCAATAACGCCTACTCCGCTCGGCGAGGGTAAGACCACCACGACGATCGGTCTCGGACAAGCGCTGAACAGGCTGGGCAGGAAGACGATCAACTGCATAAGGCAGCCGTCGCTCGGCCCCGTTTTCGGGATTAAGGGTGGCGCCGCGGGAGGCGGCTACGCCCAATGTATCCCGATGGAGGACTTTAACCTGCATTTCACCGGAGACACTCACGCGGTTGCCCTGGCGCACAACCTCCTGGCGGCGTTCATCGACGCCAGCATACTCCACGGCAACCCGTTCAACATCAACCCATTCACGATAACGTGGCCGCGCGTGCTGGACGTCTCGGACCGCGCTCTCAGGAAGGTCATCGTGGGTCTCGGTGGTTCGGAGAACGGTCATCCTCGCGAGACGGGTTTCGATATAGCAGTAGCCTCCGAGGTCATGGCGATCCTCGCCCTCACGAGCGGCATCAAGGACTTGAGGGAAAGACTAGGACGCATAGTCATCGGGTACAGCAAGGACGGTAAACCCGTCAGCGTAGAGGACCTTCGTTGCGGCGGCTCCATGGCCGTGCTCCTCAAGGACGCGATAAAGCCGAACCTGATCCAGACCCTGGAGAACACTCCGGTATTCGTGCACGCGGGACCGTTCGCTAACATAGCCCACGGCAATAACTCCATCCTGGCTGACAAGATAGCAGTGAAGCTCGGGGAGTTCGTGGTGACCGAAGCCGGGTTCGGCGCGGACATTGGGGCCGAGAAGTTCTTCAACATCAAGTGCAGGTACAGCGGCCTGAAACCGAGCGCAGCCATACTGGTCGCGACCATTCGGGCTCTCAAGATGCACGGAGGGGCATACCGCGTCACCCCGGGCAAGGCCATGGACAAGGCGCTCGTGGCGAAGGAGAACTACGAAGCCCTTGCCCTCGGATGTGAGAACCTGGCCAAGCAGATCGAGAACTGCGTGATGCACGGGGTACCCGTTGTCGTGGCCATCAACAAGTTCGAGACCGACCACGACAAGGAGATCGAACTCGTTAGGGACCTCGCCATAAAGGCCGGCGCCGATGACGCGGTGCTGACCGACGTCTGGGCGAAGGGCGGCGAGGGTGGTCTGGACCTGGCGAAGGCCCTGATCAAGGCCACCGACAAGCCCAGCGAGTTCAAATTCCTGTACCCGCTGGATCTCGCGATCAAGGAGAAGATCGAGACAATAGCCACGAAGATCTACGGGGCGTCGGGCGTGGACTATCTGCCCGCCGCAGAGAAGCAGATCAAGATGTACACGGCCAACGGCTTCGACAAACTGCCGGTCTGTATGGCTAAGACTCACCTCTCCCTATCGGCGGACCCGAACCTCAAGGGCCGCCCCAAGAACTTCAAGATCACGGTGCGCGAGGTTCGCGCGTCCGTCGGAGCCGGCTTCCTCTACCCGCTACTCGGCGAGATGAGGACGATGCCCGGCCTGCCGTCGGATCCCGCCGGAGCGCACATAGACTTCGACGAGCAGGGGAGAATCACAGGGCTGTTCTAGGGGAAATGCGGGGAACAGTGGTTGACGCTGTTCCCCCCTTCCACGTCTCGGCCCGCCCGATCACCTGCGTCACCTTATCCGTTATCCCTGACATACACCGAGGATGGAGGGGAAGAAGTCGTGATCCTGGCGATCGACGTCGGCAACACGAACGTTGTTCTGGGGGCATACACCGGAGAGAAACTGGTGACTCACTGGAGGGTCTCTACCCAACGGCACAGGACCTCCGATGAGTACGGTATCTTCGTGCTGCAGCTGTTCAAGTATGCCGGGCTGGATCCCTCAAGAGTGGAGGCGATAGTCCTCGCCTCGGTCGTTCCTCCCTTGACGCCTGCAATACAGGACATGTGCAGGCGATTCTTCGGCATAGAACCCCTGGTCGTCGAACTCGGGATCAAGACGGGGATCACCATCGGCTACGAGAATCCGAGGGAGGTTGGGGCGGACCGGATAGCCAACGCCGTCGCGGCCTACCGCAAGTATGGCGGGCCGGTGATCGTCGTGGATTTCGGCACGGCCACCACCTTCGATGCCATCACGGGGAGCGGCGAGTATCTGGGCGGCGCGATAGCGCCCGGCCTCAACATATCCGCCGAGGCGCTGTACGTGAGGGCGGCGAAGCTGCCCAAGGTGGAACTAACGACGCCCGGGCACGCCATCGGCGGGAACACCGTTGCCAGCATGCAGGCGGGCATCATTTTCGGCTATGCGGGCCTGGTCGACGAGCTCGTCACCAGGATAAAGCGCGAGCTCGGCGGTGAGGCGCGCGTCGTGGCTACCGGCGGGGTGGCCTCTATCGTGGTGCCGGAGACCACGACCATAGAAGTGATCGACCAATGGCTCACGCTAGAGGGTTTGGTCATGATATACCAGATGAATTCGAAATGAGCGCGGCGGAACGCGAGGGAAGGTACGACAGGCAGACGATCATCCCAACGATCGGCGAATCGGGCCAGAAGAGGCTGCTGTCCAGCAGCGTCCTGGTAGCCGGCCTGGGAGGCCTGGGATCGCCCGTAGCGTTGTACCTCGCGGCGGCGGGGGTCGGACACCTGGGCCTGGCTGATGACGACGTCGTCAGCGAGTCGAACCTCCAGCGGCAGATCATCCACGGCGTGGCGGCGTTGGGTCGAAAGAAGGCGGAGTCAGCCGCCGGTCGCGTCAGGGATCTGAACCCTGACGTCCGTGTGACGATTCACCGGGATCGAGTGACTCGGGCGAACGTCGTATCGGTGATCCATGGATATAACGTGGTCGTAGGCTGCCTGGACAACATGGAGTCCCGGTACACGCTCAACGAGGCGTGCGTCGGGGCGGGCGTACCCCTGGTCGAGGGCGGCGTGATGAGGTTCAGCGGCATGGTGACCACCATCGTCCCCGGCAAAGGGCCGTGCTATCGCTGTATATTCCCCGCAATGCCGGATGCGGGCGTAATGGAACAGGCAAGCGCCGGGGTGCTTGGGCCGGCGCCGGGAGTCATTGGTTCGATTCAGGCTATGGAGGCTGTCAAACTCATTCTCGGAATCGGAGAACCGCTTATAGGTCGCCTGTTACTCGTGGATTTGCTCCTCGGCTCGTTCAAGGAGGTCGAGGCGACGCGGAATCCAGCGTGCCCAGTTTGCGGGGGGCGTCGCTGACTGTTCAATCAGTCTTGAAGGGCCCCGGCCAGCGTCGACCACACACCCGCGTTCTCGAACCCCCTGCGCCACGTTGCGACACCCCTGAGACCGTAGCGCTTTGCGATGGAGACGCGCCGTTTTAGAGAATCCGCGTTCTCGAACCATATCCAGTATTCGTCGCCGTTACGGTCGAATCGGGCGAAATGGAGCTTCAACCCATCGTCCCACACCGGCTTGATGTCGTTCCTATCGAGTATGGCGAGCGCGTCGTCCATGCACAACGCCCTTGACGTCGTCCCAGCGCCGTTCGCCGCCTGTCTCCACAGTCTGGTGTACAGAGGGATCCCCAATATGACCTTGGGTGCGGGGACGTCTTCGAGCAGTGTTCGGACTCCGTTTTCCACCCAGGGCAACGAGGCCACCGGCCCGGGCACTCGGCCCCCGCCGGAGTATTCGTCGTAGGCCATCAGGATGAGATAGTCGGCCGCCCGTCCCAGTCCCTTACGGTCGTAGCACAGCGACCAGTTTCGGCTGGTGGACTTCACGGTGACGTCAACGGAAACCGTGAGTCCCTCCTCGTGCGCCATCGGGACGAGCTCCCTCACGAACTGTACGTAGAGAGGACCGTCCTCCATGTTCATATTCTCAAAATCCAGGTTGATCCCGTCGAAATCGAATGCGCGTGCGTACATCAAGAGCGACCGAATGGCGTTTTCCCTGGCGGATGCATCTTTCAGGAACGCGCCGGTCATTTCCGGGTCGAAATCGTTGTCCAGGAGGGCCCATACCTCGCAGCCTCGCGCGTGCGCCCACTCGACGTACGTCGCGCTGGCGCGGCACGTCACCTCTCCCGACGGGCTCGACACGCGGAGCCATGTCGGGGCAACCACATTGATGCCTGGGAGCGGCCCGATCGACGATGGCGGCGGGTTTCGCTTGAGCACGTGTTCCCAGGTCAGGTTTATCGGTTCGCCCGTCCTCTTCCACGCGCGGTAGAATTCGGGGACTGGGGGCGCTCGGTATACGATGCCCTTCAACTCGACTGAGTTCTTCGGGACGTACCCGGGGCGACCCGCGCCCCGCCGCGCCAGATACCAGCGGTTGACCTCCCCGAATATGTATAACTCGTCATCCGGCGCAAGTCTTTCTATCACCGCCGACTTGACGGAGGCAGCGGTTCGTAGCGCAGCCGGGCTCACGACTCGGCCGGTCTGGAGGGCCGCTCCTGCGGGGTCGGCGGTCACGGTGTTAGTCTCCTTGTTGTGTGTGACGGTGAATCCGAGCAGTCGCGATAGCGGAGCGGCGGGCGCGTATGGTTTGCCGTCGAGCAATGCAGGGGCTATGGCGAGCCTGGCCGGCTTGCCATTGACGAACGCGTCGAGCTCGCCGGTTCGCATGCGCATTACCTCGATGCCCGTCGTGACGATGATCGATTGGGATGCCTCGTCCCAGACAACCGAGCGGTCGATGAGGTCGTGGACGGCCGCTACAGGAAGCAGCATCTCGTTATCGACCATCGCCGCGGGCATCTCGTGCAGTGAACCGCCCACGACAAATGACGGCCGATCCGCCGGCGGGATCGGCGCGGCGTCGTTTGAGGGGATGTATGGTCCTAGAGCCAGCCATGCGAAGGCGGCCGTCGCGATCGAGATAAGGGCCAGGATCGCGAGTGTGATAATCGGGATTGCGATCGATGTCCGCTTCTCGCCGATCGGGCGACCGACTGACAACGCCAACCCCCGCCTTCTTCACATAATCCTCACAATACTTCTACGCCCTCACGGGAATCCCCTTGAAGCACCCGCTCGGTCCACGTTACTCACTCAATAGACGAAGCCCCGCGGCCGCATGGGCTGAGGCGGGGCTTCACGAGAGCGCATCAGAGAGCATAGTCGCTATTCGTTATTTGATGATGTAAACGGCGTCAACGGCCACGGTGAACCTGAGCGTGCCGGGCATCACGGTCAGATTTGCGGCATCATTCATCACCTTCGCCGACTGCCGCATGTAGATGGGTCGAGGATCCTCCCCGCCGAGTTCCTGGACGTTCAGGCTTTGCACTCCGGTGATCTCCTGGCCGGCCTTGGCCGCGACCTGTTCCGCCTTCTTGCGCGCGTCCTCGATGGCCGCGTCCACGGCTTGCTGGGTCGCCTTCTGCGTGTCTCTGATCGTGAACACCACGCTCTCCACCTGGTTCGCCCCCGCGCGCACCGCCTCGTCGATGACGTTGCCGCACTGGTCGAGGTTCCGGGTCGTCACGGTGAGGAGCAGTTCTGAGGCGTACCCGACGAGTTTCGGCGCGCCCCTGTAGTCGTAAACGGGATTCAGGTTCACCCGCGTGGTCCTCATGTCGACGTCCGGTATTCCGGTGGCGCGCAGGGCTGCAATGACCTTCTCGAGGCTCTCCGCACCCGCCGCTTGGGCCGCCTTCGCGGTCGGCCGCTCGACCCTCAACCCCAGGGTTATATTAGCGGTGTCCGGCTTCACATCCAGGGTGTTGGTGCCGCGCACGGTGATGGTCCTGGTGGAAGGCACTGAATTGACGGCGATGGTCGTATTGCGCCCGAATGAGACTGCGCCGAGCCCTACCGCAATGACTGCTATGAGTACTACCGCCCACATCAAAGGGTCTCTTTGACCAGCCATATTGTTCTTCCCCTCCTGGTTTCGTCTGGATGTTCGACGG
Organism: Bacillota bacterium; assembly: GCA_018434225.1. GTDB lineage: Bacteria > Bacillota > Sulfobacillia > JABLXB01 > JABLXB01 > SM1-B181. Next base: position 952 of record JAHDPS010000088.1, on the reverse strand, counting down.
AGGGGAGGGGGTTTGGTTCCAGTGTTCCGCTCGGGGGAGGGCTGGGGTCGGGGGCCTACGTGGCGTCGCTTGACGCCGGGTTTCTCCCCCGCATAGCCCGGGATCGGTCGAGAACGAAAGCGGTGACGTACCGCTTAAACCGCTCGGAGGGTGTGTTGAACCCCACTCCCGTCTTCCAGCACGTGAGGGTACGCTCGAAGCGGTTAACGGTGCACTCGATTTCTCCGAAATCGGACCACTCTGTCGCCTTGGCGGTAATCCCGATCGCCAATCCCTGGGGCAGCCTTATCGCTGTCGTAAATCCCATTCCGGATACGCCTATATCAACCGATGTGCCGCTGCCCGTTCCGCCCTGGCCGCGGAGGTCGTGTCCGCCGAAACTGAGGAGCCGGTAGGACACGGGCACATCCAACGGGACCCTGATGGACCTCCTCCGTTCCCTGTGTACTATGGAACCGAGGGGAAACAACTTGATCTCGCCGGGGGACGACAGGATGGCGAACCCGGAGAGGGCCCTGACCCCTGTCGGGGTGTAGATTTCCGCTTTGAAACAACCGTGGTGCGGGCAGATGGTCCCGGGCGCTATCGTTACGCAAAGGGCAGTTCCGTCCAGGGTGAGCACTCCGCAAACCTGCTGCGCCACCTCTGAATCGGTGAACCAGAGCGCAACCCTGGATCCGTGGGATCGTCGTAGGACGCTCATGTGCAGGCGATCTATCTCACTACTGGCGGCTCGTTGCATCGTCGCGCCTCCGTTGAGCGGGCGATTGCTTTCCCGTCATCGTGTCGATGCTGATCTCGAATACGAGGGTCCTATCGACATTCTCTTGTCGAATCGTCCCCGCGGCGCCGGGCGCGTATTTACTCACGATCGCCTCCAGAACCTGCTTTTTTCTCAGTGGATCAACAACCGGAGATGCCTTGCCGAATGCGATCTCGCTGCGGTCGTGAT